>JBOGIZ010000180.1:0-4501 GCA_050747805.1 Vicinamibacterales bacterium
CTGCGCGTTCGGCGCCGGGCCCTGGGCGGTAGGCGAAGGACCCGCCGCGGACCGATGCCGGACAGCCCACGCGCCCGATCCAATAATCGCAATGACGATCGCGGCGACCGTCGGCACGAGCCACGGCCGCCGACCGCCGCGGATCGGAGGCTTCTCTGTCGTCCCCGGGGCGGATCCCGACGGCGCGCTCGACGTGTTCATCGAGGCGAGGACTGTGCGCTCCGACGCATAGCCCGCCGCATCGACCGGGATCGCGGGAATCGTCACGCCGACCGGCGTCGAGGGACCGATCGCGCGATAGTGATCGCGAAACTGCTCCAGGTCGTGGCCGAGCGCCTCCATGGTCTGATAGCGCTCGCTCGGCGTCTTGGCGAGCGCGCGCTCGATGATGGCCGTCAGCTCGGGCGGGAGCGTCGGATCCACGTTCGACAGCGGCTCCGGGACCTCCTGCAGAATCTTGTAGAGCGTCGACGCGACGGAATCCCCTTCGAAGGCTTTCCGTCCGCCGAACAACTCGTAGAGCATGACCCCGACCGCGAAAATGTCGGATCGGTGGTCGGCGCGCTCACCGCGGACCTGCTCGGGCGACATGTAGTTGATCGTGCCCATCAGCATGTTGCTGCGCGTGAGCTGCGACGACATCAATCTCGCGAGGCCGAAATCGACCAGCTTCGCGTGGCCCGCGTCGGTGATGAAGATGTTGGCCGGCTTGATGTCGCGATGGACGACGCCGTGCGCGTGCGCGTGCGAGAGCCCCTCGCAGATCCCGATCGCGAGATCGAGCTTGTAGCCGAGGCGCATCTTGTCGGGCCGCGCGAGCCGCCGCTGCAGATCTTCGCCATCGAGGTACTCCATGGCGATATAGGGCTGGCCCTCGTGCTCGCCCAGATCGTAGATGGTGACGATATTGGGATGCTTCAGATTGCCGGCGGCGCGGGCCTCGCGGAACAACCGCGTGCGAAGTTCGGGATCGAGCTCCTCGGCGGAGAGCATCAGCTTCAGCGCGACGGCGCGCTCCAGCACCGTATCGAACGCCTTGTAGACGACGCCCATGCCGCCCTGTCCGAGCTTTTCCTGGAGCTGGTACCGCCCGAACGTCTCCATGGCGATTCTAAAGATACCCGTTTTTCGCCGCGCCGCGCGGAAAGACCGCCTGAATGTGCGATCGACCCGCGGGCGCGCGCTGAAGACGGCTGGATTATGATTCCCTCGTGAAGCGTTTCGTCTTGTCGCTGGCGGCGTTTGCGATTCTCGGAACCGTGGGCGGCGTGACCGCCGAGACGCAGCCGATCGTGCTCCGCGTGAGCACGCTCTTCGATGGCCGCGGCCGTGTCCTGCACGATACGGCGATCGTCATCGAGAGGGGCAAGATCGTCCGCATCGATCCGCACGCGAAAGGGCGCGTGTACGATCTCCGCGGCCTGACCGTCATGCCCGGATGGATCGACGTGCACGAGCACATCACGTGGCACTTCGGGCCCGACGGCAAGCTCGCGGGCGCCGGCATCGGCCGCAGCGAAACGCCCGAACACGCCGTGCTCGCGATGGAGGCGAACGCGTGGGCCACACTGATGGCCGGCTTCACCACGATCCAGAGCGTCGGCGCCGAGGCGGACGTCCCGCTGCGCGACGCCATCAACCGCGGTGAAGTGCCGGGCCCGCGAATCCTGACGGCTGTGCGGCCCCTCTCGGGCCGGGGCCCGCGAACCGGCACTCCCGACGAAATCCGCCAGTACATCGATCAGGACAAGGCGATGGGCGCCGATCTGATCAAGATTTTCGCGTCGGAGTCGATCCGCACGGGCGGCGGGATGACGCTCTCGCAGGAGCAGCTGAACGCCGCGTGCGATGAAGCGAACAAGGACGGCCTGCGGTCGCTGGTGCACGCGTACGGCGCCGCCGTGAAGGCGTCGGTCGACGCCGGCTGCACCGAGGTCGAGCACGGGACGCTGATGCCGCGGTCGGATCTGAAGACGCTGGCCGATCACGGCACCTATTTCGATCCGCAGGTCGGCCTGGTCCTTCAGAACTACTTCGACAACGAACAGCACTATCTGGGCTCCGGCGGCTACACGGAGGAGGGGTTCGCGGCGATGCGCAAGGCATGGCCCGACGACATCGCGCTCTTCAAGGCGGCGCTGCGCGTACCGGGTCTCAAGATCGTGTTCGGGACCGACGCCGTCGCGGGTGCATTCGGCCACCAGGCCGACGAGATCGTTGCCCGCGTTCAGAAAGGCGGCCAAGATCCAATGGCGGCGCTCGTGTCGGCGAACTCACTCGCCGCCGAGTCACTCCGGATGGACAAGGAGATCGGCTCGATCGCGCCGGGCTTCGATGCGGACATCATCGCGATCGACGGCGACCCGCTGAAGGACATCACCGCTGTCACGCACGTGGTGTTCGTGATGAAAGGCGGGACCATCTATAAGCGTTGACGAGGGGCGCCGACATCAGCAGCAGGGCCACCCAGAAGAGCGGCCAGTTGAACCGTGTCGGCAACACGTGCAGGACGGCTTCACGTCCACCCGGGAGCGCCCGCCAGGCGTCGATCGTGAAAACGGCAAGCGCCAACGCGATACCAGTCCAGCCAAGGACCCAGGGCCAGCGGGCGCCGATCGGATCATGACGCGACTGGGTCGCGAGCGTGCCCCACACGATCAGGACCAGCGCGATGCTGACCGGCGCGAGGACTGGTCCCCACCATGGAAGCGGCAGCAGAAACAGGATGTCCCAGTCGAGCACCGTCTTTGGCCAGCCGGAGATGAGGCGCAGGAACACGTAATAGAAAAGGTCCCACGCGCCGAACGCGATCGCCGCGTACCCGGCGCGGCGGCGCCAGGTGCGGCCGGCGAGCAGACCGACCGCCGCGATCATGACCAGCGTGGACGCTTCGCGGCACAATTCGACGGTGCCGAGCGCCTGGCTTATCGGCAAGGGGCGCGGCTGGTACGGCTCGATCCGATCGACGAGCGCGCGGATGTAGAACACGCTCGCCGCTTCGACCCACGCCATCGCGATCGCGAACGTCATGACGATCGCCCAACGCGCGCGCGCTGAGAAGTGACCGCTCATCGGCGCTCGACGAACGCTCGCGACAGGCATTCCGCCTCCATCTCGAGCGCGCGGATCCGCGCTTCGACGCGATCGATGACCTCGTCCGGCGTCGACGTGCCGGCCGTCAGGCCCACGACGTTGGCGGCACCCAACCATTCAGGACGGACGTCCGCGTCGGTCTCCACGTGGTGCACCCGGGCGCAGTGGCGCGCGCACGTCTTGACCAGCTCGCGTGTGTTGTTGCTCGACCGCCCGCCGATTACGATCACGACGTCGGCCGCGCGCGCCAGATCGACCGCGGCGGACTGCCGCTCCTTCGTCGGCTTGCAGACCGTGTCGAGAAAGCGCACGTCGCCGTGCGGAAATCGGCGCCGAATCAGGGCGACGAGGTGCCGGACCTTCTCCACCTCCTGAGTGGTCTGCGCCGCCACGCCAATGCGCGGGTGCTCCTCGAGCGCGAAGACGTCGTGCTCGTCGAGCACGACGTCGAACATGCCGCGATCGAGATCGCCGGTCAGGCCGCGTACTTCCACATGGTCTCGCTGGCCGACGATGACGATGTGATAGCCGTCGCGGACGAGCGCGGCGACGGCGCGGTGCGCGACATGAACGAGCGGGCACGTGGCGTCGACGACGGTCAGACCCAGGGCGAGCGTCCGCGCGATGGTCCGCGCGGAGGTCCCGTGCGCCGTGACCATCAGCGTCGGCGTCCTGATCTGTCCGACGTCCTCTGTGACGGTAACCCCTTTGGCCTCGAGTGCGCGCAGGACGGTCGGGTTGTGGACGAGGTCGCCGAGGATCGTGAGCGGGCCGGCGTCCGCGTGGTCCAGCGCCAGCGCGACGGCGTCGCGGACGCCGAAACACATGCCGAGACGGGCGGCGCGGATGATCCGCATACTTTACGATGCAAAGTATAATCAGAACACTTGGCCTTGTAAAGTCGCGCCCTGGGCCGGCCGCCGGCGCCTCAGCTCGCCGGTGCCGTTTCCCCCCCCGTTTCGGCGCGCTCAACGTATACTGTTGCCTCTGCTTTTCTGAGTTTTCGGGGATCCGGACCGAGCCCTCACCAAAGCGACGACCCACATCGACTCGGAGGTCTCGCGGGTCCAGGCGAGGCAGACGAGTCGATTTCGACGAACGGTTCACCAGCGAGGCGACGATGGCGACGATGAACGGCACGATCAAACGTTTGACTGACAAGGGATTCGGTTTTATTGCGGCAAGCGACGGCAGCGAGTACTTCTTCCACCAGTCCGCGTGCAGCGGGATACGGTTCGACGAACTGCGAGAGGGTCAGTCTGTGACGTTCGAGCGGGGGAAAGGCCCGAAAGGCCCCCGCGCCGAGAACGTGCGCGTCGCCTAGGCACCGATCCGCGACGGCTTGGGGCTCACGGGAGTGGGCCCCAAGCTGACTCACCTGAGAGAGAAGAAGGCAGGAGATCAAGAG
>JBOGIZ010000181.1:0-12894 GCA_050747805.1 Vicinamibacterales bacterium
CATCAGCGCTTCGGCCAGGGCCAGGGCCAAGGCCAGGGCCAGGGGCAGCAGCGCGGCGGCGGCGGCCGCGGCCGCGGCAACGATCGCTTCGGAGGCCCGCGCAAGCGCTCGCGCTAGTGAATCGCCAATCCCTCATCCCTCATCCACGAATCCCGCATCGCGAATCACGGATCACGGATCACGGATCACGGATCACGGATCGCGAATCCAATCCCGAATCGCGAATCTCGAATCTCGAATCTCGAATCGCCAATCTCGAATCCTCGATCCCGGATCCTCGGTCTCGAATCCAAATCGCTATCCTGAACCCTCGCGGTGGGCACAGATTCACGATTCGTGATTCGTGATTGATGCGGGATTCGCGATGCACGATTCGCGATTCGCGATTCGGGATTCTCGGATTAGGGATGAGGGATTCAAATGTTGGCGAACAAGACCGGGCTGATTGTCGGCGTCGCGAACAAGCGATCGATCGCGTGGGCGATCGCGCAGGCGGCCGCGGGCGCGGGGGCGCGGCTCGCACTCACGTTCCAGGGCGAACGTCTCGAGGAAAACGTGCGTGAGCTGGCGGGCAGCCTCACCGATCCGCTGATTCGTCCGCTCGACGTCACCGACGACGCGCAGATCGCGCGCGTGTTTGCCGATATCGATCGCGAATTCGGCGGGCTCGACTTCGTCGTCCATGGCGCCGCGTTCGCGTCGCGCGACGATCTGGCGAATCCCTTTACCCAGACAACCCGCGACGGCTTCCGTCTTGCGCTCGATGTGAGCGCCTATTCGCTCATCGCGCTCGCGCGCGGGGCGCAGCCGCTGATGGAGCGGCGCGGCGGCGGCAGCATTCTGACGCTCACCTATCTGGGCAGCGAGCGCGTCTTCGCGAACTACAACGTGATGGGCGTCGCCAAGGCCGCGCTCGAAGCCAGCGTGCGCTACCTGGCGGCGGATCTCGGCCCGAAGAATATCCGCGTCAACGCGATTTCCGCCGGGCCCATCAAGACGCTTGCGGCGGCGGGGATTTCAGGGTTTTCACACATCCTTCAGGTGTACCGCGATCGGGCGCCGCTCCGGCGCACGGTGGAGACGTCCGAAGTCGCCGACGCGGCGATTTTTCTGCTGAGCGACGCGGGCCGTGCCGTCACGGCTGAGGTGCTGATGGTCGACGGCGGATTTCACGCGACCGGCATGTAGGGCGTCCTGTTGCGATCGGGCGGCCCTTCGGCAGAAGATCGATGCATGCGGACTGTGGCCGCCGCTCTCGTACTCGCTGCCGCGCTGACGCCTCTCACCGGATGCGGCGCGGCCACCAGCACGCCCTCCAACGACGATGCGACGATCGCGACGCGCGTGAAGATCGTGCTGCTCGACGATCCGCAGACGGCCCTGAGCCGCCTCGGAGTCCGCGTCATGAACGGCGTCGCGACGCTCTCGGGCACCGTCACGAGCACCGCGCAGGAGCAGCGGGCCGTGGCGCTCGCGCACACGATCCGCGGCGTGAAGGACGTGAAAGATGAGATCACTGTCTCGGGAGGTGGCGGATAGCCTCTGATGGAGTGTGTCGACGAAATGTAAAGCGCGACGCGGGTCCTGGCGCGAACAGCCCCACTTCGTGCTCGGCGCCAAAAGCGCTTGTCACGAGGGAGGCGCCTGCGGCGCGAAGCGGGGCGGCCCCGTTCGCCCCCCGTTCGCGCCACCCGCCCGGGCGCTTTACATTTCGCGCAGACCGTCCACTAGAATCAAACGCGTGCGCCTGCTGGCAAACGATCGAGCGACGCCGACGTCGCGCGTCATTCGCGTCGGGCTCGGCGGGGCGCCGTTCACCTATCGCGCCGGGCAGTCGGCCGCCGTGGGCGTTCCGGGCGTCGAGCTGACCCCCTACTCGATCGCGTCCGCGCCGTCGGACACCGCGCAGCACGGGTGGCTTGAATTTCTCGTTAAGGTGGACGGCTCCAGTCGTTTTGGCGCCATCGTGAGCGACCTCGCCGCCGGCCTGCCTCTCGTCGTCTCCGATCCCACCGGCTCGTTCACGCTGCCCGATCGTCCGCCAGCGAGTTCGTATCTCTTCGTCGCCGGCGGCACGGGCATCGCGCCGCTCCGATCGATGATCCGGGAACTGATCGAGCAGGACAACGCGAGCGCCATCGAGCTGTTGTACGCCGCGCGCTCGCCGGAGGAATTCGCGTTCGCGGAGGAATTCCGCGCGCTCGAACGCGCGGGCCGCTTGTCGCTCTCGCTGACGCTGACGGGCGACGCGCCGGACTGGCCGCACTTGCGCGGACGTCCGGGCGACACGCACCTTGCGCGCCTGCTCAGACGCGATACGCTGGCGTTCCTGTGCGGACCAAACGGGATGGTGGCGGACGTGGCCGGGGGCCTCGAGGGGCTCGGAGTTGCGCCCGACCGGATCAGGGCAGAGACGTGGGCGGGGGGGAGCGTGTGAATTGGTGAAGTGGTGAAGTGGTGAAGTGGTGAATTCGAATTGGTGAGTTGGTGAGTTGGTGAATTGAATTGGTGAATTGGTGGGGAGTGATGGAACGTAGACGCGTGTGGCTGGCGCTTGCCGCCATCGTCGCCGGGATCGCGATTCCGGGCTCGCGGATCATCGCAACGGCGAGCCAGTCGGGAGACACGATCGAGCGCGGCGATTTCCGGTTTACGTACGATGCGCGCGGCGTGTCGAACCTTTCGAATCCCCATGATCCGTTCGGCGCGACGGTCACGGCCGCCGCGCGCGGCCGCGGAGCGCGGGGCAGCGGAACGCCCGGGGAGGGCGCGGCGCTCGGACTGACGATCCAGTATCGGACCGCGAGCGACGGCACATGGCAGGCGTGGCAGCGCGGGCCGAGCCCGGAAGCATCGCCTGCATCCGGAACGGTCGTGTACGCCTCGGCGCGATCCGACGATCCGCTGACGGTCAAGGAAACGTACCGGACGGACGGCCGCGTGCTCGACTGGACGATCGATCTCGGGGCACGGCGCCGCGCCGTGCACGTCGGCGATCTCGCCATCAGCATTCCGATCGCGCCGCCCGCCGGCGCCACGCCGCAGCAGATTTTCGAACGCGGTTTTCTCGCGCATCAGTTCATCTCGGGCGCCGGATCCTTCGTGTACTACGTGCGGGCCTCGGGTGCTCCGCCGTTCCTGCTGCTGACGGTGCGCCCCGGCACGAAGCTGGAGTACTTCACAACCGGCGCGGGAGCGGGATTGTTCGTGCACGCCAGCAAGACGGGCGGCGCCCAACTGCGCGGAACGTGGCGGCAGCCGCTGACGGCGCTCGACCTCGCGCCTGGACAATCGCGCACGTACGGCTTCCGGTTTCAATGGGCGCACAGCTACGACGACCTGCGCCGGCTGTTGTACGACGACGGCCTGTTCGATGTGCGAGTCGTGCCGGGCATGACGGTGCCTGTCGATCTGACCGCGCGATTTTCAATCCGCACGCGCGCGCACATCGACCGGATCGACGCGGAGTTTCCGTCCGACACGACGATCACGCCGCTGAACGAGCCCGCCGCCGATACGCACGTGTACGAAGCGGCGTTCAAGAAGCTCGGCGAAAACGAGCTGGCGATCCACCACGACAACGGTCGAGTGACCTACCTCGAGTTCTTCGTCACCGAGCCGATGGAAACGCTGATCAGGAAGCGCGCCGCGTTTCTCGTCGACAAGCAGCAAGTCAAGAATCCCGCGAAGTGGTGGGACGGCGTCTACGGTCCGTATGACATGAAGGCGCAGGTGACCCGGACGATCGACGATCCGGACATCTTCGTGGATCGGATGGTGTACGCGCTCACGTGCGACGATCCCGGCCTGTCCAAAGCGCCGTACCTCGCCGAGAAGAATGTGACCTATCCGGATCAGCGCGAGATCCAGTCAATCGAGTACTACCTGAAGCACTTCGTCTGGGGCGGCCTCCAGCGACGCGACGACGAACGGCCGTATCCCTTCGGCGTCTACGGCACTCCGAATTGGTTCGTGAACCGGGATCCGGCCCGGCGGAAGGCGTACGCGGAATCCTTGAAAAACGGCGCGACCGCGCTTGCGGATCTCGACAAAGCCCACGTGTGGCGCTCGTACGACTACCCGCACGTCATCATGCTGTATTACGAGATGTACCGCGTCGCGAAGCTGTATCCCGAGATGTCGACGTACCTCGACGCCGCGGGATATCTCAACCGCGCGTGGGAGACAGCGCGGGCGTTCTTTACGTATCCGTACGAGATTTATCCGTCCTATTACGAAACGTACAAATGGGGCCTCTACAACGAGCTGGTGGTGCTGCCGCTCATCGATGCGCTCGAACACGAGGGGTTCCCGTCGCAGGCGGCGTGGCTTCGCGCCGAGTGGGAAAAGAAGGTCAAGTACTTCGTGTACGACGATCCCTATCCGTTCCGCTCCGAGTACGCCTTCGATCGGACGGCATTCGAATCCACGTACGCGTTCGCGAAGTACGGCGCCACGCACGACATGCAGCCGGACGAGCACCTTTGGTACGACGTGAAGCTCCGAACGTGGTATTCGCATCCGCTCGTCAGGCGCCAGGATTCACGCGCGTTCATGGATCGCCAGCTCGCATCAGGGCTCGCGGTCCGGGGCTGGCTCAATCCGGCCTACTACACGCTCGGAAGCGATGCGGGCATGAGCTACATGGCCGCAATGGGCGGCGAGGGCATTCTCGACTACGGTCTGAATTTCGCGCCCGATCCCTTCGACTGGCTGCAGCTCGGCTACGCGTCGTATCTCAGCTCGTGGGCGCTCATGAACACCGGCACGCCGCAGTCGAACTACGGCTACTGGTTTCCGGGACAGGCCAACGACGGCGCCGCCGGCTGGCAGTTCATGTCGTCACAGGCGGGCAGCGCGTGGATGGGGTCGAGCGTCCCGGGCGGTGTGACGGTGCCCCGCGGTCCGTGGAATTACGACGGCGAGATCGATCTGGGCTTCGCCGGAGCGCTGCGGATGGCCGCGACCGTCGTGACCAGGGACCCGACATTTGGCTGGATCGCCTATGGCGGCGCGACATCGGAGAACGCCCGCACGCTGTCGGTGAATCCTCGCGACGGCCTCCGCCAGCGGCTCGACATCATCGTCCCCGACCGCGGCTTGCCGTTTCCCTCGGATTTGACCCGGCTGAAGATCGCGCTCGACCGCGATAACTTTGCGAAGACGGCTCAGATCGTCATCGACAAGTCGCTCGATCGCGTCGCGTTCACGCTGGAAAACGGCACCGGCGACACCCATACGACCCTCATACGGCTCTCGCTGCCGCCGGAGGCACATTTTGAGCTCCGACAGGACGGCAAAGCGGTGCCGCTCGAGCAGACCGGTGATTGGGATTATCCGTGGAAAGCGACGCTGTCGATCGACCCGTCGCCCGCGTCCCTGGTCCTGACCCGCGAGCACTCGTAAACTTTTGAAGCGCGGAGACGTCTTCAGAGGTAGTCTGGTGCATCGTAAGCCAGTTGGAGGTCCCCTCGTTCCGATGCGCATTTGCCTGGTGACTCCATACGACCTCTCGCACGACGGCGGCGTGAATCGCCACGTCATCGCGCTGGCGGCCGCCCTGCGGCATCTCGGCCACGACACGCACGTGCTCGGGCCCGCGAGCGGGGCGACGCCTCCGCGGTGCGACGGCATTCCGGGCGTGGTCGCGCTGCCGGCGAACGGCTCGCGTGCCCGGATCGGATTGTTCGTGTCCGGACGGGCCGTGCGGCGCCATCTCAGGGATGGCCGCTACCATATCGTGCACGTGCACGAACCGTGGGTGCCGGGTCCGTCCCGGGACGCCGTGAAGTGCGCGTCGGTTCCCATCGTCGCGACGTTCCACAGCTACGCGGAATCGGAAACGCGGCTCACGCGCATGGCGCGCCGCGCACTCGCCCGTCCGCTCAGGCGCGTCAGCTGCGGCATCGCCGTTTCGGATCTCGCGGCGGACTTCGCCCGGCGCGTGTTTGCGGGTCCGATCGATGTCGTGCCCAACGGCATTGACGCGACCATGTTCGCAACGCCGGCGGCACCGCATGACGACGACAGCCTCATTGTTCCGCGGAAGCCCGGACCGCTGCGCCTTCTCTTCGTCGGCCGGTTCGACGAGCCGCGAAAAGGCCTGAGACACTTCCTTCGCGCGGCTGCCGTGATCCGCGGGCGCGGCTGCAGCCTCGAGACGGCGGTCGTCGGATCCGGCGATCCCCGTCCATTTGCCGCGCTTGCCCGGCAGGCGGATGCGCGCTTTCTCGGGCGCGTGGACGACGAGACGCTTGTGAAGATGTATCGCTGGTGTGACGTGTTCTGCGCGCCGTCCACCCACGGCGAGAGCTTCGGCGTCGTGTTGATCGAGGCGATGGCGAGCGGACGCCCGGTCGTCGCCAGCGATATCCCCGGCTATCGCGACGCGTCGGTCGGGGCGGCCATTCTCGTCCCGCCCGCCGACCATGAGGCGCTCGCGACGGCGATCCTCCACGCGGCAAACGACGAGCGGCTCCGCCGGAGTGTCGTGCGCCGCGGATGTCAGCGCGCGCACGAGCTCGCCTGGAGCCGTCTCGCGCTCACCATCAACTCGCTCTACGAGGACGCGGTGGCGAAGCAGGCCGCCCGCGGCGCTGCCGTCGAAGTCTCGGCGTGAGCGGACGGGCCGATCGGGCCGAGGCGTTTCCGCGCGACTGGACGATGGCGCACGTCGTCGCGCCGGGTCTGCGTCTCCTCTCGCATTACTTCCGCGCGACCATTTCCGGCGCCGAGCGCATTCCATGCGACCGGCCGGTGATCTACGTAGGCAAGCATCCGCGCACGTACCTTTATCTGGAAACCATGCTGCTCGGGTTGTATGCCTTCTGGGAAGACGGACGCCCGCCGTTCCGCGTCCTGGAAGAGACGCACACGACGCTGCACCACGTGCCGGTGCTCGGCTGGCTGCGGCGGCGCCTCGGTCCGATTCCGGCCTCCGCGGCGCGCGCGCTTCACACGCTCGAACGCGGCGAATCCATTCTGATTTTTCCCGGCGGCACACGCGAGCTGTACGGAGCGCCCGATCGTCTGCAGTGGGAGGGCCGCACCGGCTTCGCGCGCCTGGCGATGCGCAGCGGCGCGTCCGTCGTCCCCTTTGCCATCGCGGGCGCGGACGGCCAGCATCCGTGGCGCGTGCCGCTTGGAGCAGCCAGCCTTTGGCTGCCGCCCGTGCCGCTTCCGGTGCGCCTGCAGTTCCGCTTCGGAGAGCCGATGGCGCCCCCTGGACGCGGCCCGGGGGTGAGCAAGGCCACCGCCGACGCATTCGCCGCAGAGGTCGCGGCCGCCGCTCGCGATTTGCTGAACACGCAAGCCTCCGCGTTTGCGCGCGCGGTGCCCCGTGCGCCGTCCGTGTCAGAGGGCGCTGGACCCGGGCGATCTGTCGCGGCCGCCGCGACGCTGCGACGACCGCGCGGATCGGCGGACACGGCCCACGTGGATCACATGGATCTCGATCCGCGCCGCTGGCGCTACCGGTTCGGCTGCGTACGGTTGGCGTCGTGGCTGTCGCGGTACCACCGCGTGCGTCTGCACGGAGCGGCGGCGCGAGGGCCCTGCATCTACGTGACGCACCACGGCGCCGGCTATCTGAGCGGCGATCTTGCGGTCGCGGTGTACCAGCTCGCGTGGCGTCAATCGTTCGAGCGCGACGCGGCTCTCCAGCCGTTGCGCGTCGTCGCTTCCTGGAATCATGGGATCGAGCGCGCGATTCCGGGGCTGGCGTGGCTCAAGCGGAGCGCGGGATTGATCGATCCTTCTGAAGCGTCGTGTCTTGCCGCGCTCGAGCGCGGCGAACAGCTGCTCATCACGCCGGGCGGCCACCGGGAATCGAGCCCATGCGCGCGCGATTACCGGCTCCAGTGGAACGAGCGCTACGGATTCGTGCGGCTCGCGCTGCGAACGGGCGTGCCCGTCGTGCCGCTTGCCGTCGTTGGCGGATACGGCGCGTACCCGGGCTTTGGCGCCGGCAGATTCTCGTTCTGGTGCCCGCTGCCTCTGCCGGCGCGGCTGGATGTTGCCGTCGGCGAGCCGGTCACGATCGCGCGGCGTCCGGCTGACGCGTCAAACCCCGCCGTGGTCAAGCCGCTCCAGCAGCACATCCGCGAGGCGACGCAATCGCTTTACGACCGCGTCCTGATGGCACGCCGTGAGAGGACCGTGCCGGATCTCGGGTCATGCGCACGTTAGTCGCCGGCGACTGGCATCTGGGCACCTACAGCCGGTCCGATGCCGGTCCGCTTGCGACCGCCTTTCTCGAGCGCGCGCGCTCCGACGGCGATCTCGTCGTGCTGAACGGCGACATCTTCGAGGGCGTCTTCGAGCCCGTGGCGCGGGCCGAAGCTGCCCACCCCAATCTGTCGACGCTCATCGCACGCTTGGCGCGGGAAGGCCGCATCCTGCGGACGGAAGGCAATCATGATCCGGGCGCCGGCGCGCCGGAGCACGTGCTCGACCATCCGTCGCTTGGCCGCGTCCTCATCGCGCACGGCCACACGGCGGATCCGGTCCACGGATCGCCCGGCGGGCGGCTGGGCGACGGCATCTCGCGGCGCTTCGGGCATCTGGCGATCGTGCGCGGCGCGGCGCGCGCGGTCGAGATCGCCGTCGCCGGTCCTGCCTCGCCTGGCGTCGACCGTTTTTTCCGATCCCGCTGCCGATCGATCGTCGAGCGCAGGGGTTGCGCCTTCGGCGTGTTCGGCCACAACCATCGGCGCTACCTGGTGCACGGCGACGTCTACGCGAACGCCGGTTGTCTGAGAAACGGGTGGCTCGAGTATCTGCTGATCGACGATCGCGGGCCGCGCCTCGAGCGCTTCGGTCAGTTCACCTCCGGCGCAAGGAGTGACGGCGCCCGGCCGGCGGCCGTGCCGTGAGCCTCTCTCTGCTCGGACACTGGCGTTATCTCGGCGCCTTTCTCGGGATTCTGGCCGAGGAGGCCGGTGTGCCGCTGCCAGTGCCGGGCGATGTTTTCATCGCCGCGCTCGGCGCGGCAGGCAGCCAGGGACACGCGAGCTTCGCGATGACGACTGTCGTCGTCGTGACCGCGGCGGTGATGGGAAGCGCCGTCCTGTTCGAGATCTCGGGAAGGCTTGGCGCGCCGTTCCTCCGGCGCGTCGGCCGGCGCATCGGATTCGACGACGAACGGGCGGCCCGCGTCGAGCGGTGGCTGAATGCCCATGGCGCGGCGACCATTGCGCTGTGGCGTCTCGTTCCAGGATTCCGGATCGTGCTCACCGTTGCCGCCGGCTCGCTGCGCATGCCGCGCGCGCCTTTTCTGCTCGGCGTCGCGTGTGCCGCCGTGCTGTGGTCGGCGCTCTATTACTGGCTCGGCTTCACGCTGGGGGCCGGCGTCGCGACGGCGCTCAAGGCTGCGGCCTGGCGGGCTCTCGGCGGCGTCGGCACAACGGCGGAGAGCGCGACCGCGATCGTGCTCTGCATCGCGGCGGCTGCCGGGACGGTCTACTGGCGGCGGCGCGGGCAGCAGTCCGGACGGTAATCGCCGATCACCAGACGGTCTGCACGTGTGGATAGTCGCGGAGCGTGTGATCGCGCGTCACCAGCGTCGCGTGTAGATGCCGCGTGGACGCGACGATCATCTGGTCGGCGGGATCGCCATGGAACGGCGCCGGCAGGCAGCAGCTCTCGAGTAGAATCGCGGGCGTCAGTTCGGCGACGACAAGCCCCGCGACCGTGCTCGCGCGCGCGATCCAGTCGCGGACCGCCGATCCAGGACCAGCTGGCCCTTTTCGAGTTTCCTGGCGACTTCCCAGATCGAGATTGCCGAGATTGTGGCGTCGTTGGCCTCTGCCGCCCGCCTGATGGTCTGCGCGGCGCGGCGCGAGAGCCGGCGATCTTCGGTCACCCACCAGATCCACGCGTGCGTATCAAGCACCGTCGGCATTCCAGCTCTCACCGGTACCGAACGGATCGCCGCTCTCGTGGAGGATGCTGCCAGCCAGTGTGTCTTCCGCCGAGCGGCGCGGTGTATAGGGCACGACTGTCGCGACCGGACGGCCGCGCTTGGTCACCACGACGGGATCTCGCGTCGCCGCGACGCGGTCCAGTATCCGGAGGCATTGGTCCTTGAATCGTCCGGCGGGGATCCTCGTCATACTGGCAATATAGCCATGGCCATGTGGCCATGGCAAGAGTCGACTAAAACCGATAGGTCTCGCCTTGCGTGGGCAGGATCAAATTGAGGCCGGCTTTCTGCAGCGCCTCGACTTCCTTCTTGACCTGGTCGTAGCCGAGCGCCTTCACGTGGATGACGAATACCGGACAGTCGCGGAACGACGGGGCGAGCTTCGCTGCGAGCGCGACTGCGTCGGCATCCGTCATCTGCCGCGGATCGACCGACGTCGTTACGCCGGCGAGTTTCGCCAACTCCAGCAGGAACGAGCTGCGCGTCAGGTGTCCGCTGGTCTCGGCGAGCGCCTCTTGCGACGCCGGGAACGACATCTCCAGCGAAATGGCGCGCAGCTCTTTCGACGCGAGGAGCGGGCGCGCGGCGGCCCACGCCGCCTGTGTGGCGCCGGTATCGCCGAAGTGGAGGTACGCGGCATCGCCCGATCGAATCAGAAACGCCGCGCCCGGTATGGCGTGGTTCACGCGGATCGCGTGCACGTGAAAGCCGCCCGCGTCGACGTCGCCGATCGGCCGCAGCGTCAGCGCAGGGTTCCGCGCCGGGATCGCTGTGAAGTCGGCCCAGAGCTGCGATCGAAACAGGTGATCGCGCAGCGTGTCGAGCGTCTCGGGCAGGCCGTAAATCGGCATCGGCGGATGGCCCTGCTGCGCGAGCGCGACGAACAGTGTGGAATCGTCGGCCAGCCCGCCCCAGTGGTCGAGATGCGCGTGCGTGAGGAACACACCGCGCAGCCGCCCGAAGACATCGAGCGCGGCGCGGGCGCGGGCAGACGGGGTGGCATCGGCTGCCAGCACGTGGTCGTTCTCGAGCCATCGTGTGAGTCCCGGCATAATCGACCCGGCGTCGATCATCACCAGGTCGCCCGACCCAGGCCGTCCCAGCAGAAAGCAGGTGAGGTTCGTGTCGGTATCGCCGCCGAGCACGCCGAGCGCGTGCAGCTCGAACGCGGGCGCACGCGGCGCGGCACTGACGAATACGGTCAGCGCCAGCGCGAGCGCGGCGAGCGCGACGGCACGCTGCGGTCGTGGGGTGCGCATCGGACCGTGATTATCGCGCGATCACCACCGCTCATGTTGCCAAAATCGATCAGTCGAAGGCGTCCGCAATGCCGCTCCGCGCGCCGCCCCCCGCACTCCGCGCTACAGCACGCCAGCCGCCGCCCGCTGAATCTCGATCTCGGTCAGATCCGCAGACGCGGCGGTGCCTGGAAGCGGCGGGCGCGTGTATTCGCGGCCGCTGCGGCGCTTGCGGGCCGCCTTGTCCTGATACATCCGGCTGTCCGCGGTTGCGAGCAGCGCCTCGTATGATTCGCCATCCTGCGGAAACACCGCCGCGCCGATGCTGATCCCAAGCTGCAGCCGTTTGCCGGGACGCGCCTCGAAGTAGACCTCGTCGATGCTCTTCTGCAGCTCCTGCCGCTTGTGCTCCGCTTCTTCCGCGCCGCAGCCGGAGAGCACGACGATGAATTCGTCGCCCGCGTAGCGGACGCAGATGTCGTACGGACGGATGGCTGCGCGCAGCACGCGCGCGACCTCGATCAGCGCGCGGTCGCCCACGTGATGGCCGTGGTTGTCGTTGATCTCCTTGAAGTTGTCGAGGTCCATGACGATCAGCGACACCTCGCCCTTCAGCCGCTCGCCGCGCGCGAGCTCGCGCGTCAGGTGCATGAACATGTGCCGTGTGTTTGGAAGCCCCGTCAGCGGATCGGTGAGCGAATCCTCCTGCGTCTGCTCGAACAGCATCGAGTTGTTGATGACAGCCGCCGCCTGTTCCGACACGCGATCGAGCAGCCGCCGGTGGTCGTCGCGATAGAACGCCGCGTCGGTGTGGTAGACCGAGAGCGTCCCGATGAAGCGTTCGTTGAACGTCAGCGGGCAGACGAGCGCCGACTGCAGGGACGTCGGCAAGTGACTCAGGCCGGCGGCCTCCAGATCCGCGCTCGGCCGCGCATTCACGAGCGGACGACGGTTCCGCGCGACCCACCCCGTCAAACCCTCTCCAGAGTGGACCGTGATCTGCTGGATGACATCGGCGTCCGTCCCGGTCGCGAAACGACAGCGGAGCGTGTCGCTCTCTTCGTCGTACAGGAAAAGCGCCGCGCACGCGAACGGCACGAGGTTCGTCAGCTTCGCCGAAATGAGCGCCATCGTGTCCGACACGCCGAGACTCGTGCCCATCGCCTGCGCGATCTCGTACAGCGCGTAGATTTCGCGGTGCGCGAGCGCGATGTCCTCGAACACGTTCTTTTTCGCCAGGTCCGGCAGGAGGCCGGTCGCGGGGCCGACTTTCGGCGCAGCTTCCTCCGCCGCCGGCCGGCGCACGCTCTGGTCGAGCGTCGCCGCCTGCTGCTGCAGACTCGGCAGCTGCTCGATGAATTTGGCCACAACCGCCGGGTCGAGGCCCTTGCCGGATTCCTGCTGCAGCAGACCGACCGCCGCGTCGAAGGTCATGGCCTTGTGGTACGGACGCTCCGCCATCAGCGCATCGAAGTAGTCGACGACCGAGAGGATGCGCGCGCCGAGCGGGATCTCTTCGCCCTTGAGTCCAGCCGGATATCCCTTGCCGTCCCAGCGCTCATGATGGCTCAGGATGAGCGGCGCGACCGGATACGGGAAGGGCACCGAACTCACGATGTCGGCGCCCACTTTCGGATGCGCGCGAATTTTCTGGAATTCTTCGGGCGTGAGCGGTCCCGGCTTCGACAAGATGTGTTCCGGCACCGCGAGCTTGCCGATGTCGTGCAGGAGCGC
>JBOGIZ010000182.1:0-1884 GCA_050747805.1 Vicinamibacterales bacterium
CGTTCAAGGAGGCGATTGCGGCCTGCGTCACGATCGGGTGCGGCAGCGACGTCGGCGTGTTCACGCACGGCACGAACTACAAGGAACTGGAATGGATGGTGCGCGACGGCATGTCGCCGGCGCGCGCGCTGCTCGCCGCGACGACGGTGGACGCGACGATCCTGCGTCAGCAGGATCATTTCGGCCAGCTGAAGCCGGGCCTCGACGCCGACATCATCGCGGTCGCGGGCGATCCCACCCAAGACATCAGTGTGATCGAACACGTGCCGTTCGTGATGAAGGGTGGCGTGATCTACAAGCATCCGTGAGGAAGACCGAGTGGAGGGTCGACCGGGTGTAGGCTCAAAGGGTGAGCATACGGACGGCGATGGCGCTGATCATGACCGGGCTCGCTGGCATGGCGGCTGCCGCAGCGACGTCCCTCATCGTGATTACATCGCGTTTCGATGCCGAGGCCACCAGCCTCGCCGCGGCCGCCGACGGAATCCGCACCGCGCAGTCACTCGAGATCACGCTGCTGCGCCACGCGCGCATCGCGACCGGCCCGCAAACGGGCCGCGGCGATCTGGCGTCGGTGCGCGCGGTTCTGGAGTCGTCGCTCACCCGTCTCCTCAATGAGGCCGCCGCGATCGCCGGTAGACCACAGGAACGCGCGCTGGTCGAGAACGCGCGCGCGAGCGTCGAGCTGTATGTGGCCGCGCGCGATCCCGCGACCGCGTCCGGCCGCCTGGAGGGGGCGCTCGAGAGCCTCAGTGACTTCGTCTCGTTAAATATCGCCGAAGCGGATCAGGCGAAGCACGATGCGGCGCGGCTGAATCGCGAAGGCGATCTGCTCGGCGCGATCGTCGCGCTCCTGCTCATCGCCGTGACCGCCATCACCTTGACGTGGCTGCACGTCGGCGTGTTCCGGCCGCTCTTCCGCCTGCGCACGGCGATCCAGGAGTTCGGCGACGCTCCCGAGCGTCGGATGCCGTCAGGCGGTCCCGCCGAGGTCGCGGCGATCGCCGACGCGTTCAATCACATGGCCGACCGTCTCGACGCGCAGCGGCAGCGGCAGCTCACGTTTATCGCCGCCGTCGTGCACGATCTGCGCAACCCGATGGCGCCGCTCAAGATGGCGGCCGATCGGCTGGCCCACGGCCAGGCCGGCGCGCGTGTCGAACAACTGGGCGCCATGATCATGCGGCAGGTGGCGCAGCTCGAGCGCCTGGCGAGCGACCTCCTCGATTCGGCGAGAATCGAAGCAGGGGAGCTGGAGCTTCGGCCGGAGACCTGCGATCTTCGCGACACGATCGCGCACGTCGTGGAGCTCTTCCGCGCGCAGCCGGACGGCGAGCGCGTGTCGGCGAACTTTCCGGAGGCGCCGATTGCCGTCGAGTGCGACCCCGAACGGCTGCAGCAGGTGGTGGGCAATCTCATAAGCAACGCCCTGAAGTATTCGCCCGACGGCGGATACGTGGAAGTCACGCTCGCCGCCGACAACGATCAGGCAAAGCTGCGCGTGACCGATCAGGGCGTCGGGATCGCCGAAGCGGATCTTCCGTACATCTTCGAGCCATTCCGCCGAGTGGGTAACGCTGCCCACAGCGTTCCGGGAGTTGGACTCGGCCTATCCATTACGCGCCGCATCGTTCGGGCGCACGGCGGACGCATCGACGTGAAGAGCGCGCCCGGCGTAGGTTCGACCTTTACGGTCGTGCTGCCGAAGGCATCGGGCACGGCCCATGCGTAAGGCCTCTGCAGATGGGGTCGGACGTCCGGACGATCGCGCTCGTCGTGATCATGACGATTCTCGGCGTGGCCGCGCTCGTGCTCGCGCGCGACCTGTTCGTGCCGCTCGCCGTCGGTGTGCTCCTCAGCTACATGCTCGAACCTGCCGTCGCC
>JBOGIZ010000183.1:0-5175 GCA_050747805.1 Vicinamibacterales bacterium
GGGCAGTAGTTGGAGGCTGGAGGCTGGAGGCTGGAGGCTGGAGGCTGGAGGCTGGAGGCTGGAGGCTGGAGAATCATGAAAAGCGGGAAGCAGCGAAGGTGTCAAACGCCGGATCGCGCCGGCGGTCGACGATCCAGTCCGCGATCAGCCGCGCGGTAATTGGCGCGAGCAGCACGCCGTTGCGGTAGTGGCCGAGGGCGTGGACAATCTCGGGCGCGTCGGACGAGGGGCCGATGACGGGGAGTCCATCCGGCGCGCGCGGGCGCAGACCCGCCCGCGCTTCGACGAACGTCGCGCCCCAGGCCTCGGGTAGCAACTCGCATGCGGCGTCCAGCAAGTCGCGCAGCCCTGCCGCGGTGTTCCGCTCGTCGAATCCCACGTCTTCGACAGTGGCGCCGACATAAATGGATCCGTCGGCGCGAGGCACGATGTAGCACTCGGGGCCCCAGACGATCGTGTCGATCGGCCGGCCATGCCAGTCCAGTCGCAGACTCTGGCCGCGCACCGGCACGATCGGCGGCAGTGTGATTCCCTCGATGGAATTCGCCCACGAGCCGGCGGCAATCACCACCGACGCTGCGTCGTACGCGCCTGCCTGCGTCTCCAGCCTGACCGCGCCGCTGCGCCGATCTATCGAGCGAACAAGCCTCGCTTCGAATCTCGCGGAATGACGCTCGGCCGCACGCGCAAGCGCTTCGGTCAGCTCCGGTGGTGCGACATACCCGTGCGCCGCAACGAAGACGCCGCCCGCCGTCGCGCCAAGCGCGCGATGGTGCTGGCGCACGTCGTCAACAGCCAGCCACCTCCGGCGACCGGGATCGCCCTCGGCCGCTGCGCGCAGCGCGGCAGCCTGATCGGCGTCAAGGGCAATCTCGAGCGTCCCGGCGCGGCGGTATTCGATCTCCTCACGCGATTCCGCGGCGACGGCGCGGATCCAGTCGTCGTACATCGCGAGGCTGTCGACGCCGAGAGCGAGCAGCGGACCGGGTTCGTGCGCTTCAACGTACGGCGCGAGCATGCCCGCGGACGCCTGCGTCGCGCCGCCGGCGATCGGACGATCGTCGAACACGACGACACGCAGACCGCGGATCGCAAGCTCACGAGCGATCGCGCAGCCGACGATCCCGGCGCCGATAATCGCAATATCCGAGATCTCTGCCACGACGCCGGCCGTCTCCGGCTACTCGAATTGGGTGAGTGTCGCCTCGACTTCGCGCACGCGGCCGTCCGCGCGGCGCCACTGGACGAGGATGGGGCTCTGATAGCGGCCGTCGGCGATTACGCCGCGCCCGTCGCTTTCGCGGACGCGAAGATTGACCGATCGCTTCATCCGGAGGAACCGTCCCGCGGGGACCGCAATGGCGCGCGCCCAGAGGCGCTCGAGCAGCGATTCGCGCAGGCCCGTGAGGTCGAGCACCCGGTTGAGCGCGCGGACCATGTCGTACTTCGCGTAATCGAGCGCCTTCGCCGGAATTTCGCGCGGGTGCGCGAGCATGTGGCGGCCCTTTTCGGCCGCGAAGCGGAACGGGTTGCGCAGCACGTCCGCCAGATCGTTGCTCATCAGCAGCGTTTCGTACTCGTTCACCGTGAGGCCGGCCTGCCGTTCGCCGCCCGCCAGCTCCAGCCGAACGCGGCCGCTGGTCACACCATGCCGACCGATCAACTCGACGATCTGCTCGTAGATCCCCAGTTTCGGATCCTTAAGATTCACGGAGTCGATCGGGTGATTCGACACCGGAACGCCGATGCGTGCCGTGGTGATCCGCCGCTCCCGGGTGAAGCCAACGATGCTCGTGAGGCGGCGGCGGGGGCGGCCCTCAGTGACGCCGTCGAGATCGACGAAGCAGACAGGCTCCTGCGGGCGATTGACGTAGCTGACGCACGAGCTCAGGCCGGCGGCCATGAACGCCAGATGCGAATCAGCGTTGCGGGGTTCCACTGCGCGTTCTTCCGACGTCAAGTCCTTGCGTCGATCCAGCCGATCGTGCTCGTACCCCGCGCCCTCGGGAAACATCGCGCGAAAAACTTCGAGATACGGCGCGACCGCATCCTTGTCGCGCGTCAGGCGCGCCGCAAGACTCTGCTCGAGATAACCGGCGGTCGTGTGAAACGAGTGATACAGGTGACGCGGGTACAGGTCGAGAAGGGTGCCGTGCGCGGCCTTGAGGCGCTGACGCACGTCGATGATGTCGAACCGCGCGCGAGGCGTCAGTTCAAGCGTGACTTCAACGGGAGAAGCGGGCATCGACGTCCACGGTAGTGTAGCGCAATTCTACTTTGTATTGCAAAGATTACCCGGGCCTAAGCTATTGACCTGCCAGCTTTAGCCGCCGAGGCGGCGTCGAATTTGCTTGGGCGTTACGGCATGCTGGGCTATTTCCGGGTGCCGCTCGGCTGGATGGACCTCTTCAAGCGGACGTTCAAGGAGGCGAACCAGGACGACGTGTTCGACCTTGCCGCCCAGCAGGCCTATTACTTTTTCTTCGCCCTCTTTCCAGCCCTGCTATTCATCGTCGCCATCGCGAGCTTCTTTCCTTTGCGATCGCTCACGACCGACGTCGTCAGCATGCTGGCGCGCGTCGTTCCGGGGGATGTCGTTCAGATCGTCAATCAGCAGGTGAGCGCGCTGTCGAACAAGAGTAGCGGCGGGATCCTGACCATCGCGTTTCTGATCACCATCTGGAGCAGCTCGGGCGCGATGGCCTCGATTATCACGACGCTCAATACCGCATACGACGTCATGGAATCCCGCCCGTGGTGGAAGGCGCGGCTGATCGCGATCCTGCTCACCATTGGCATCGCCGTCTTCATTCTGATTTCAATGTTCCTGCTCATCTCCGGCCCGACCGTCGCCGCGCACCTGGCGACCAAGTTCGGGCTCGGCGCCGTTTTCAAATGGACCTGGTGGATTCTCCAGTGGCCAATTGTGTTCGCGCTGGTCGTGATAGCTATCGGCCTTGTCTACTACTTCGCACCGGACGCCGAGCAGGATTGGGTCTGGATCACGCCCGGATCCGTGCTGGCGACGATCATCTGGCTGATCGCCTCGCTGGCGCTCAAGCTCTACTACCAGCTCGTTCCAAACGCCAACGCCACCTACGGAGCGCTCGGCGCCGTCATGGTGCTCATGCTCTGGTTTTACGCGTCGGGCATCGCCATCGTGATCGGGGCGGAGCTCAATTCCGAGATCGAGCACGCCTCGCCGTACGGGAAGGATCCCGGCGAACGCGTGCCCGGTGAGAAGAAAGTCATCGGCGCCCGCGCGCGGCGGCTCTATGCAGAAAAGCGCGCGAAGGGGGAAATCCCGATCCCGCCCATTCCCGACGATATCAATTGCGATCTGGAACGCCGCACTGAGACGCGCCCCGCAACCAGGGCAAGCGATCTTCTCATCGGGGCGATCGCGCTCGCGCCGGCTGCCGCGGCGGTCGCAAAGAAAGTGCGCGACGAGGTGAAGAAGAGCGCGTAGCGGCCTGTCCCCGCTACCGGCAGACGACGGTGGCCGGAGGCTGCCAGGAATTCGGCCGCAGCTTGCCGCCAAATCCCCAATAGACCGGCTGCGCGACCATGCAGTTGGGCGGCAGCGGCTGATTCGCGTCGACCTCCCCGCCGTCCCTCGTCCGCACCCGCGTTCGCACGAACTCCGTAGGGCGCCGCGCTTCCGGTGCAACGACGGGTACGCCCAGGGGCACGGGGACCGAGACATAGATCGGAGTGGCGGCCGCAGGCGCCTCTTCCGTCGGCGCGGGCGGCTCGCTCGCAGGCTGCGGTGGCTCGAACTGAGCCGAGACAGGCTCCGGCGTGGAGGTCGCCGGCGTCCTACCGCTCCGAATCATGGCCTTGACCACCGTGTCGCTCACTCCCGCCTGCTTCAGTGCTTCGAGCGTGGTTGCGTCGATGGTGAAGACGGTGCGATCGACGTCGATAAGGGTTAGCAGAATGTCGTCGCTCAAGCCTGCGCGGCTCAGCTCGATGACGTCGTGCACCGTCACGGCCCAGGCCGTTGATGCCGATCCTGTCAACAGAATCGCGAGTGCAAACGCTGCAATGCGGCCCATGCGAACCTCCCCGGACATCCGGTTGTGTGGCGGGTGTGCAATGAAAGTGCCTCGCGTTGGGGCGGGGCCGGCGCCGCACACGCTCGAGAACGGTCCTGTGACGAGGACAGAACTGTCCCCGTACCGTATCGAAATCGCGTGAAAAACACCGCAATTCCGGGTAAATTTCGGGGCATATCCCTTGCTCGGCCTGAGGTTCAGGACTGTTCCCATGTTCTCTCGACCGCTGGCGTTCATCGTGCTGGCTCTGGCCTGCGTCAGCGCGGCGGCGGGCGGAGCTTACGTTGCGGAACGGCACAGCGCCGCGGCGCCGGCGACCCTTCCGGCATCGCCGGTTATCGCTTCGCACACGGCGAAGGTGATGCCGTTGCCTGCGAAGCCGAATTCTGAATCCGTCGCCCCGGAATCCGCGCCGATCGCAGCGCCGAAGTCAGCGGAGCGTAACGTTCGGACGCTGACCCGTCGCACGGCGGTCGAGATCTCGACGCCGAAGCCGGCGGAGCCGAAGCACGCGCCGCGGCCTCCCAGTGTTGCCAGGGCGGTTCCTTTGGACGAATCGGCGCCGGTCGGTCAGCCGGAACCGATCGCGGCGCCCGTTCCGCCGCTGACGCCTGCGCCGCTTCCCGATCCAGTGAAACCGGCCGCGGATGCGGCGGCCGATCCGCCTCACGCCCGTGAATTCGACGAAGTCGTCATTCCCGCATCGTCGGTGCTCGGTCTGCAGATCGAATCGACGGTCTCGTCGGAGGTCGCCCGGGTCGAAGATCGCGTTCAGGCGCACGTGACGCGCGACGTTCTGGTCGACGGGCGCGTGGCGATTCCCGCGGGGGCGCGCGTGATTGGGTCCGTGACGCTCGTGGATCGCGGCGGCAAAATGAAAACGCCGGCGCGTGTCGCGATCCGGTTCAACACGCTCGTTCTCGCCGATGGCACGGAAGTGCCGCTGCGCACGCAGGAGATCATGCGCGACGGACAGACGCCCGGGCCCGACAGCGCCAGAAAGATCGGCGGCGCCGCGATCGTCGGCGCGCTTCTGGGCGCCATCGTCGGCGGCGGCAAGGGCGCGGCGATCGGCGGTACGGCGGGAGGCGCGGCCGGCACGGCGGCCGCCATGGCG
>JBOGIZ010000184.1:0-1882 GCA_050747805.1 Vicinamibacterales bacterium
TTCGTGCTCTGCTGGTTCGTCGGCTTGTCCGCGCACGGATCGTCGTCGTTCGCGATACCGAAGTTCGTGCCCGCTTCCGCCCAGATGTAATTCGGCTCGGACGGGTGATCGCCCGCAGCGGCGTTGATGTAGTTCGTTGCGTACGACACCTGATCGCTGATGCCCGATGTGCCGTTGACGAGACTGTTGATGTACGGCGCGTTTGGATTCAGGTAGATTTGCTGCGGGCTCAACTGAGCAGCCGGCTGCGTCCAGTTGTGGTTCTCCATCGCGATCACGAAAATCGTTCCCAAGCGGCCTTCTTCGCGCTGCCTGCTGTTGTGCGCGTGCGCCGTGAACCCGCTCATGGCTACCGCGCCAGCGACTGCCACGACAGACGCGGTCCACTGATGATGCCTGTTCGCCATAGACTCCCTCCTAATCCGACGACCTCCATGTCGTCAGGGTTTCGAAGGTAGCGGCCGCATCTAACCAACGCGTGTCGGCGATGTAATCTGTCCGCAACTTTTTCCGGCGCGGGCCATTCGCGACCGCGTTCCCAGCCCTCCTTACGCATCCGTTCGCGCTCTGACGGTTCTGCGCGCTGACAATTGCCGTCATTGCCCCACGGCCGCGATGTGCCGCGCAGATTCAAGTCGATCCGCCGTGGCATTCCCCGTGCTTCAGCTGGGTGTGCGACGAGGTACGGCGTTCACGATCGGCGCGGCGTTCGGCGCCAGCGACGTGAAGTAGGCGACATGCTTCGCGCGCGACACCGCTTCGCTGTAGCGCTCTTCGGCGAGCGCGCGCGCGCGCGCGGCGATCGCCTGGTACAACGCCGCGTCGTCCCAGAGAGCGCAGACGGCTTCGTACCACGGCTCGATCTCGTGCTCGGTCGGGAGCGCCGTGGTCTTGAACGTCATCCAGTCGGGGATGGGCAGCACGCGGCCCGCGCCCCCGTCGCGGAAATCTCCGCCGATGACGTGCGGAAGCGATCCGCGCTCGGAAACGAGCGGCGGGATGCCGTTGATCATCGCTTCGGCGGCGACGCGGCCAAACGGCTCCTCCCAGACCGACGGGACGACGAGCAGGCGGGTGAGGGCGAAGTAGTCGGCCGGCGTTGGAACGGGCGGAGCGGCCATCAGCTGCGGGTACTTGCTGAAGTCCAGGCCCGGAATCGCGGTCAGCGAACCGCCGCTGTGGCCGGATTGCACGACGAGCATCGGGATATCAGCACGGCGCGACCCGAGCATGTCCGCGAGACGCGCGAAGAGCAGGAGCCCTTTGTGCGGCGACGGATTGACGAACGTGACGAACGCGCGGGACTCGGTCGGCGCGAGCACGGACGCCCACTCGAGCGGCGGCTCGAGCGGCGTGCTCACGAGCCCCATCCGGTCGCGGTAATGGTCCGTGAGGAACTGGCTGCACGTGAAGGCGTGGTCGACATTGTCGAAGTAGCGCGCGTCGTAGTAGCCGAAGCCGCGGACGGCGAACGAAGTCGTGATGCCGCGCGCCCGCGCGCGCGCCATCGCCTCGAGGATCATCGCGTGGCCGTTGCACGCGATCACCTGGGACGGCTCGAACTCGCGGACGAGCGCGTCGAACGTCGCCAGGTACTGCGCCGCCTCCGCGGCGTCGGGTCGGGTCTCGTCGTTGTGGCGCGTCATCAGGAGCGTGACCGGCACCGAGCCGACGGCGTAGCGGACGACACGACGGTTCGCAGCGCGGCCGCGGCCCTTCGGGCGCGACGACCGGTCCGGCGGACGGAGCGCATCGGTGTCGACGCCGTGCGCGCGCAGGTGGTCGTCGATCGAAAACGTGACGGCGCTCTCGAAGCGCGCCGTGGTGAGCACGTGGCACGCGTGGCCGGCATCGGCCAGCCACTCGACAATCGTGCGAAGGC
>JBOGIZ010000185.1:0-1681 GCA_050747805.1 Vicinamibacterales bacterium
TCTCCAATCAAATCGACAATCGACAATCTCCAATCCGATCGGCAATCGTCAATCCGTCGATCGGCACTCGGCAGTCGGCACTCCGTCGATCGGCACTCGGCAATCAGCAATCGGCAATCGCTTTAGCGCGTCGCGGGGCGCAGCCATCCTCGAGCCCAGTAATAAGGAAGGGAGATGTAGTCGTAAATGGATTCTTCGCAGGTCGACAACGCGTCAAACGAGGGAACGAACGGTCGGTGAAACGGCCACAGATCGGAATGAAACGCCGCCGGCGCTGGAATCACGCCGATGCCGACGGCCGCGAACGCGCGACTCGCGCGCAGCAGATGTACCGGAGACGTGACGAGCAGCACGGGATTCCAGCCGTGCGCGCGGAGAATCGGCGCGACGTCCAGCGCTTGTTCGCGGGTACTATTTGACGTCGATTCTTCAACAATGCGGTCGTTCGGCACGCCATGATCGACGAGCAGCTTCCGCAGCGTTGCGCTTTCCGGCGTTTCGAGCGAGCAATCGAAACAGCCGCCCGACGCGACGACAGGGATCGGGCCGGTCTGCTGATAGAGGTGGGCCGCTTCGAGCGCATTGAGCGCCGTCTGTTCCATCGGCACGGTGTCGGCGCCGGAGGCATCCGAGAAGCGGGACACGCCCGCGCCGAGGACGACGATGGCGTGCGGCGTTCCTGCGGCGGCGGTCGGCAGCAAACGTCGCGGCAGGCTTCCGCCAATCCAATCGGTCACGATCGGAAGACTCAGAATCCAGTACGCCGTGACGCACGTCGCGAGCAACACGCGCGCCGCCCGTCGAAGCCGCGGAATCCGCAGCATCAGCAGCGCCGCGGTCGTGACGATCAACAGAAACGATGCGGACCCCG
The DNA here is from genome assembly GCA_050747805.1 of Vicinamibacterales bacterium. GTDB lineage: Bacteria > Acidobacteriota > Vicinamibacteria > Vicinamibacterales > 2-12-FULL-66-21 > JAICSD01. The sequence goes on from JBOGIZ010000185.1 coordinate 872, forward strand.
GCACGAAGAACAACTTCACGAAATCAGCGACAACCGTCATCGGTTCTCGCGAGTCGTCATTTGGCCGCTCGATCGCCGAAATGTCCCAATTTGGAACACAGTGTCCGCATGCAGATCTTCGAACAAATGTCTAGATTGTCTTGTACTGCTGAGTAGAGTTAGTATTGTCGCTCGCCAGCAAACCTTTTGTGCGTCATTTTGGCGTCTTCGGGAAAATACGCAGTCGGTCTATGTTGAAAAACGGTTCAGGCGCTTCCTTGACTCTCATCGGCACGAGCGACGCGATTCGCAAGGCCGAGGAGGATATTGCATCCGCCGCGCCTTCGTCCGCGAAGGTGCTGATCACGGGCGAGACGGGTGTTGGCAAGGAAGTGGTCGCGCGGCTGATTCATGGACGCAGCGCGCGGCGTCTCTGCCCGATGGTGACCGTCAACTGCGCGGGCGTTCCAGATACGCTGCTCGAGTCGGAGTTGTTCGGGCACGATCGCGGCAGCTTCACGGGCGCGTATCGCGACAAACCGGGTCTTCTGGAAGCGGCGGGAAACGGCACGGTGTTCCTGGACGAAGTCGGCGAAATGAGCGCGCGCATGCAGGCCGTGCTGCTGCGGTTCCTGGAAACGGGCGAACTGCAGCGTGTCGGCACGAATCGGGCGCAGACGCGCGTCGACGTGCGCGTGATTGCCGCGACCAACCGCGACCTGCTCGCGCAGGTGGCGTCGGGCGCCTTTCGCGAGGACCTCTATTACCGGCTGAACGTCATCCGCATTGCGATGCCGCCGCTGCGCGAACGCCGCGAAGACGTTCCCGCGC
>JBOGIZ010000186.1:0-2731 GCA_050747805.1 Vicinamibacterales bacterium
GGGCAGCGGCGGACTTGCAGAAGGCCTACGACGGCGTTGATGAGGTGCTGAACGTGCCCCAGCAGGCTCGGTTCCGCGTGTTCGAGGATCGAATGGAACAGCAGAAGCTCGAGTTGCTGCTGCGGGCTCGGCAGAACGCGCGTGCGCGCGGCCGAGGACGCCACTAGTTCTCTCGGTCGGTCCAGTTACAATGGAGCTGCGGCCCGTCCGCGACTGCAGATGTTTCCCTCTCTTTGGCGCGCGTTCGCCGCGTGGCTGCTCGTTCTGATCGTCGGCGCCGCGGTTCGCGCCCCGGATGACCGCGCGCTCTCGAAGCAGGACGCGCTGCGTTTCCAGTCCAAGGTCGATCAGATCGAGCGGAACGCGGCCGTCCCGCGCCGCGCCGGACGGCCAGAAGTCACGCAACTGACCGACGTCGAAGTCAACGCGTACTTCAAGTATCTCGCCGGCAGCCGCATCCCCATAGGCATCGTCGATCCGAGGCTCTCGGCCCAGGCGGGCGGTCATGTGGCAGGACAGGCGATGGTCGATCTCGACGCGGTGCGAACGGAAAAAGCGCGCACGTGGACCGACCCTCTCAGTTATCTCAGCGGACGCCTGCCTATCAGCGTCTCCGGCACATTGACGACGCGAGACGGAATGGGGCGCTTCGGGCTCGAGTCCGCGCAAATCTCCGGCGTCACCATTCCGAAATCGCTGCTGCAGGAGCTGCTCAGTCATTACTCGCGCACGGCGGCGAATCCCGCGGGGATCAACATGGACGATCCGTTCGCGCTTCCGTCGGGCATCCGCGAGATTCGGATCGAGCGGGGCAGCGCCGTGGTGATTCAGTAGCCGCGGACCGATCCTGCATGCCGGCCGCTGATGTACTCCAGACGTCGCTGCAGTATCTGAAAGGCGTCGGCCCGCGGCGCGCCGCCGATCTGCAGCACTCAGGCCTGAGCACCGTCGAGGATCTGCTCTACCGGTTTCCGATTCGCTACGAGGATCGCGGGCACTTCCAGACGATCGCGTCTCTCCGGCCCGGCGTGGCCGCATCGGTGTCTGGAGAGATTCTGAGCTGCGGCGTCCGTCCGACGCGCCGCCCGCGATTCAAGATTGTCGAGATGCTCCTGCGCGATTCGACCGGCAGCCTGCGCGCCGTCTGGTTCAATCAGCCGTTTCTCAAAGACGTGTTCCACCCGCATCAGCGCGTCGTGCTGTTCGGCAAGCTCGAGCTGTCGTCGCATGGGCTGCAAATGCCGGGTCCGCAGTACGAGATCGTCGAGGAGGCTGGAGGCCGGAGATCGGAGGTTGGAGGCCGGAGCTTGGAGGCTGGCGACGAAGACGATGATGAGTCGGTGGCGATGATCCACACCGGACGGATTGTGCCGATTTACGAGAAGACGGGGCAGTTGACGACGAAGCTGCAGCGAACGCTCGTGTATCAGGCGCTGCAGATGCTGCCGGATGACCTCGTCGATCCGCTTCCGCTGGTCGTGCGGCGGCGCGAGCAGCTGATCGATCGCCGCGTTGCGCTCGAGCAGGCGCACTTTCCGGCTCCTGATGCGGATGTGGCGCAGTTGAACAGCTTCCGCTCGCCCGCGCATCGACGGCTCATCTTCGAAGAGTTCTTTCTCTTCCAGCTCGGGATTGTGCTGCGGCGCCGCCAATCGGACTCGGAGCGCAAGCCGCGAGCGGTCGTCGTCACCGACGCGACGCGCGCGGCCGTGAGAAGCGTGCTGCCGTTTCGACTCACGGGCGATCAGAAAACCGCGATCCGCGACATCGTCACCGACATGCAGCGGCCGCAGCCGATGAACCGGCTGCTCCAGGGTGACGTCGGGTCGGGCAAGACGATCGTCGCCTTGATGGCGGCGCTCGTGGCGATGGAGAACGGTCTGCAGGTGGCGTTCATGGCGCCGACCGAGATCCTCGCGGAGCAGCATTTCTTCAACATCCGGCGGCTTCTCGAGCAGTCGCGTTTTCGGATCGCGCTGCTGACTGGCGCGACCGCGGCGAAGAAGCGCCGCGAGCTCGTCGCGGAGCTGGCTGGCGGCTCGATGCACATGGCGATTGGGACGCACGCGCTCGTGCAGGAAGACGTCGCGTTTCACGAGCTTGGCCTGGCGATCATCGACGAACAGCATCGGTTCGGCGTCCTGCAGCGGGCGACGCTGCGCGCGAAAGGGATGCATCCCGACGTGCTGGTCATGACGGCGACGCCGATCCCGCGCACGCTCGCGCTCACCACGTATGGAGATCTGGACGTGTCGACCATGCGGGAGATGCCGCCCGGCCGGCAGCCGATCTCGACGACGGCCCGCCCGGAAAGCCGCCGTGACGAGGTCTACGCCTTCGTGCGCCGGCAGATCGAGGAAGGCCGCCAGGCCTACATCGTGTATCCGCTCGTCGAGGCGTCGGCGAAGGTCGAGCTCAAGGCGGCGACCGACATGGCAGATCATCTCGCCCAGGACATATTTCCGGAATGCCGCGTCGCGCTGCTGCACGGACGCATGAAGCAGGACGCGAAAGATCGCGTGATGCACGCGTTCGTGCGCGGCGAATTCGATCTGCTCGTCTCGACGACAGTGATCGAAGTCGGCGTCGATGTGCCGAACGCAACGGTGATGGTCGTCGAGCACGCCGAGCTGTTCGGCCTGTCGCAGCTGCACCAGCTCCGCGGGCGCGTCGGCCGCGGCGGCCACAAGTCGTACTGCATTCTGTTGTATCAATCGCCGCTCACCGAACC
>JBOGIZ010000187.1:0-3004 GCA_050747805.1 Vicinamibacterales bacterium
GTGCAGCCGTACACGGTCGACGAGCGCCGCGCGTGGTTCGACGAACACGCCGCGGCCGGGCGTCACCGGCTGATGGTGGCGATCGATGACGACAACTCGATCGCCGGATACGCGACGACGAGCCGCTGGCGGCCGAAGGCCGCATACGACACGACGGTCGAGTCGAGCGTCTACTGCCGGCATGACCTGCGCGGGCGCGGAGTCGGTCGGCTGTTGTATCAGTCGCTCTTCGCGGCAATCGCCGCCGAGGACGTGTACATGATTGTCGCAGGCGCGACTATCCCGAACGACGCGTCGGTGGCTCTCCACGAGCGGATGGGCTTCGCGCGCATCGGTGTGTTCACCGGCGTCGGGCGCAAGTTCGATCGATTCTGGGACGTGGCGTGGTTCCAGCGGCCGCTCGCCCGCTGACGCTCGTCAATGCTGAATGGCGAATGCCGAATGCTGAAGGACGCCGTTTGATGTAAGAGTACGGGATGCGTACTCTCGTTCTTCTCTGCCTGCTCGCCCTCCCCACCGCGGGCCGCGCCCAGTCTCCCGGCCCCCAGCCGGCCCCGATGCCGCCGCCGATTCCGGCGCCGCAGGATCGTCCGTATCCAGGCGTGATTCACCTGCGCGTGGACGCCACCGATCTCGATCACCGCATCTTCGCGATGCACGAAACGATTCCCGTCGAGAGCACCGGGCCCATGATTGTGCTGTATCCGCAGTGGGTGCCCGGCCACCATGCGCCGAACAATGCCCTGACGGAGCTCGCGGGCCTGACGTTCCACGCCAACGGCAGGCGTCTCGAGTGGACGCGCGATCCGGTGAACGTGTTCGCCTTCCACGTCACGGTTCCCTCCGGAGCGAGCGCCATCGACGCCGACTTTGAGTGGCTCACGCCGGTCACGACGTCGGTGGGGCGGGTGACGATGACAGAGGAGATGCTGGATCTGCAGTGGAACGCCGTGGCACTCTATCCGGCCGGCTATTTCTCGCGCGACATCCAGGTCGAGCCGTCGCTGAAGCTGCCAGCAGGATGGCAGATGGGGACGGCGCTCGGGCCCCGTCGACGAGCGGCGCAACCACCACATTCAAGACCGTCCCGTTCAACACGCTGATCGATTCGCCCGTGTATGCGGGACGCTATTTCAAGCGCTTCGATCTCGATCCGAATGGCCCGGCGAAGGTCTCGCTCGATGTCGTCGCCGATCGTCCCGACGAGATCGCGCCGTCTCCCGACGCGCTCGCGGCGCACCGTGCGCTGGTGCAGCAGGCGTACACGCTCTTCGGAGCGCATCACTACGATCACTACGACTTTCTCTTCTCGCTGAGCGACACGATGGGCGGCAACGGCCTCGAGCACCATCGGTCGAGCGAGGACGGGACCACCGGAGACTATTTCACCGACTGGGCCGGCGCCTGGTCAGGACGCGATCTGCTCGCCCACGAATACACCCACTCGTGGAACGGCAAGTTCCGCCGCCCCGCGGATCTGTGGACGCCGAACTTCAACGTGCCGATGCGCGACAGCCTCCTGTGGGTCTACGAAGGCCAGACGCAGTACTGGGGCTACGTGCTCGCGGCGCGCTCCGGCTTATGGACGAAGCAGCAGGCCCTCGATGCGCTGGCGAATGTCGCCGCAACCTACGATCACGTCGTCGGCCGGACCTGGAGGCAGATGGAAGACACGACCAACGACCCGATCATCGCCAACCGCCGGCCGCAGTCGTGGCGGAGCTGGCAGCGCAGCGAGGACTACTACTCCGAAGGGCAGCTCATCTGGCTCGACGCCGACACGCTCATTCGAGAGAAGTCGAACGGGACGAAGTCGCTCGACGACTTCGCGCGCGCGTTCTTCGGGATCGACAACGGCAGCTACGTGACGGTCACTTACACGTTCGACGATCTCGTCAAGGCGCTCAACGCCCTCGTCCCCTACGACTGGGCGACGTTTCTTCACACGCGCCTGCAGGGCCACGGGCCCGGTGCGCCGCTCGACGGCATCACGCGCGGCGGCTATCGTCTCGTCTACACCGATACGCCCTCGGCCTTCACGAAAGCCAACGAACGGCGGCGGCACTTCGCGGACCTGATGTACTCACTTGGCGTGACGGTCGACGGCGATGGCATGCTGAGCCAGGTGCAGTGGGACGGTCCGGCATTCAAGGCCGGACTCACGGACGGCATGAAGATCGTCGGCGTGGACGATGCGTCGTACAGCGCGGACGCCGTGACGCGCGCCGTCACCGCCGCGAAGGAGTCGAAATCGCCGATCCGGCTGACCATGCAGTTCGGCCAGCGCGTGTGGACCGCGACGATCGACTACCATCAGGGCTTGCGCTACCCGCACCTGGAACGCGTCTCGGGGACGCCCGCGCGCCTCGACGACATCCTCGCCGCGAGGAAGTGACATCACTGCCGCCGCGCCAGCGAGCGCGGCGAGCGAGCCACGCGGCCGGAGCGAGCCGACGCAGCGGCGAGCGAGGACGCGTGCAGGGGAATCCCGCCAAGGGGCGAAGCCCCTGGGATAGAGAGAGGACGCATGCGATTCCTGCTGCGGGTGCTTCTGAACGCCGTCGCCGTACTGCTGGCGGCGAAGATCATCCCCGGTATTTACGTCTCGAGCGGTTCCGCGGCGGTCGTGGCCGGACTGGTCCTTGGCGTGATCAATGCGATCATTCGTCCCGTGCTGATCGTGTTGACGCTGCCCTTCACGATCCTGACGCTCGGGCTCTTCATCTTCATCATCAATGCGGTATGCCTGGGGCTGGTCGCGTGGATCGTCCCCGGGTTCGGCGTGCACGGGTTCGGCGCCGCGCTGCTGGGCTCGATCTTCATCAGTCTCGTGAGCTGGATCCTGAGCGCGCTGCTCGTCGAGAAGCGGCGCCGCTGAGCCATCGCAGCAGGCTAAGGGCGTCAGCGGCGGAGCGTTTCGCGCAGAAATCCCTCTGAGCGTCGCCGGACGCGCGTCAGACGGCAGAACGCTCCAGAGGCGCCAGAAATCCGCGCGGGGTGTACC
>JBOGIZ010000188.1:0-1530 GCA_050747805.1 Vicinamibacterales bacterium
GTATTGAGCGGCCGGCTGCCGTCCGTTGCCATCCAGAGATCGGGCGCAAGAACGGTATTGCCGTGGAAGTCGGGCCGGGCGACGCCCACGACGGTGAATGTGTTGTCACCGAGCCGCATCGCGGAACCGATGACGGCGGGATTGCGGTGGAGACGGTCCCGCCAGAAGCGGTCACTCAGAACGACAACAGATCCGGCATCGGTGTCCGTGAACATCCGGCCAACCGAAGGCGTCACGCCCAGCGCAGAGAAGAAGTTGGGTGTCACGAGATCCGTGAAGGCCGCTTGAGCGGGATCGCCAAAGCCATCGACCCAACTCATGGGTGTCAGGTTGAGGGCGTACGCGAATACGCCCTGGACGCGCGTCGCGCGTTCGCGTATTTCGGCGTACTGATCCCACGAAATCGCGTCCACGCCGACAGGTCCTAACATCCGGCTGATGTCGACGAGCCGATCGGGATCGGCGACGCCAGGCGCGGTTCGGATCAGAAGCGCGTTCACGGCCGTGAAGACCGTCGTGGTCGCACCGATCGCGATGGCAAGCGACAGCGTCGCCGTGACGGCGAAGATGGGCGCGCGCCGCAGCAGCCGCAGCGCATAGCGGACATCGCGCACCGCGTCATCGAGCGCCACAAACGATCGCTCCGCTCGGTGCAATTCTTTCGTGCGCTCGACGCCGCCGAGCGCCACGCGCGCTTGCCGGTGCGCCTCGTCTGGCGAGAGCCCGCGCCGGCGGCATTCGTCTTCGAGCATTGCCACGTGTGAAGCGAGCTCGCGCGCAAGGTCCGCCTCCGCCCGCTGTGGACGGAAGAGATTCACGAGCCGCAAGAAGATCCGCTTTATAGATCTCACGTCACCGCTCGTTTGAAACAGTCCATGAATACGCGAGGGGCGCGACCGAGCGCAAAGGTAATCCGCGAGCGCATCTCGTGGGGTCCGTCGTGTAGATCACGACTCATGCCCCAATGCGTCGAGCGGTGACAGTCGCGCGGCTCGGCCGGCTGGCACCGCCGCCGCGATGATTCCAGCGGCGAACGCGAGCAGAACGGAAGCGCTCAACGTGATGGGATCTCGGACTCCGACTCCGTAGAGGAGAGTCGAGAGATAGTGGCCGAGATCGAGGACGCCGACGAACCCAGCAGCGAGTCCGACGCCGATCGCGAGGGTCGTCTCACGCACCAGCATGAGGACGATCGCGCTGGGACGCGCGCCAAGCGCCATGCGCAGACCAACTTCTGCCGTACGGCGGGCGACGACGTTCGCGACGATGGCGTACACGCCAAGACACGTCAGCGTGACGGCGAGCAGGCCGAACGCCGCCGTCAGTAGCGCGAAGAGTCGCTCCTGCGACACCGTGGACGCGATCTGCGCGCCTTGCGTCCGCACATCGCGGATCGGTACCTGCGGATCCACCCGGTGCACGACCTGGCGCACGGACGTGACGACACTGGCGAGCGGCAGGTCCGTCGCGATCTCGAAGGTCATCCCTTCGACGCCCCGCACCTGGCGGTACGGTCGGAATATTGTGGGC
>JBOGIZ010000189.1:0-2130 GCA_050747805.1 Vicinamibacterales bacterium
GCGCCATAGTGGTTGTGAGTATACTTTTTCTTCCTGATGGCTCGCATCCTGGTAACCAACGACGACGGCGGACGGTCGGACGGCATTCACGCGCTCGCGCGGGCGCTCGCGGCGCTCGGCGAGGTCACGATCGTGGCGCCGCACGTGGAGGCGAGCGCGATCGGCCACGCGCTGACGCTGCGCCGTCCGCTCCGCATGGAGCAGATGGGCGAGCGCGTGTTCGAAGTGGACGGCACACCGACCGACTGCGTCAATGTCGCGGTCGTGAAACTGTTTCGCGCGCTACCCGATCTCGTCGTGTCGGGCATCAACAAAGGCCTCAATCTCGGAGACGACGTGACGTATTCGGGAACGGTGGCGGGGGCGATGGAGGGTGCGCTGCTCGGCATCCCCAGCATTGCCGTGTCGCTCGAGCGAACAGACGGCGAGTACGATTTTCAGCCGGCGGCGGCGGCCGCGGCGACGATCGCGCGTGTGGTGCTGCGCGAAGGTCTGCCGGGCCGGACGTTTCTGAATCTCAACGCGCCGCTCGGGCAGCCCAAGGGGTTTCGGTTGACCGTCCAGGCACGGCGCAATCACGTGACGGTCGTGGACGAGCGGTCCGATCCGCGGGGACGGCCGTATTACTGGATTGAAGAAGGGCAGAACGATTGGGAGCCGCACGATCGCTCGGATTACCAGGCTGTCCGCGATGGCTACATTTCGGTGACGCCGCTGCACCCCGACCTGACGGACCACGCGGCGCTCAGCCGGCTGGAAACGCTCGCGCTGGATGCGATCGGGCTCGACACCGCTTCAAGCTGAGGCGGCTGCTGGCATCGGTTGCGCATAGAGACCGTAGACGGCAGAGGAGGTTTTGCATGAGGTTGAGGATCCTGTCCCGGGCGGCGACAACGGCCATCTTGACGGCGGCGCTCGCAGGCGCCTCGGCCGGGTGCGGCGCGTACGTGTCGAGCAGCGGCCGCGTGTACGTCAGGCTTGGACCGCCGGCGCCGCTCGTCGAAACGCGCGTCGTGTCCCCTGGTCCGGGCTACGTCTGGGTGCCGGGCTATTACACGTGGGACGGCCGCGCCTACGCTTGGAGCCGCGGTCGGTGGGAGCGTCCGCCCCGGGCGCGCGCTCGCTGGGTGAAGCCGCATTGGGCACACGACCGGCGCGGCTATTACTTCGTCGAAGGGCACTGGCGCTGACCCTCAGCCGAGTTCGCGGTGGAGTGGCGCTTGCACCGTCACTCCGCCAATGCGCGTTCTGCTGACGCCGGCGCTCATCGCGCTCTTCATCGCGCCTTCTGTCTCAGCCGTGCCGGCGTCCCATCCGCGCCGCCATGCCCGCCCGATCGTGTTTCTTGCGACGGCCTATTGCCGCAAGGGAGAAACCCAGTCGGGCGAGATCGCACACGTCGGCGTGGTCGCCGCCGATCCGCACGTGCTGCCGACAGGCACCATCGTCCGAATCGACGGCGTGGGCCCGCGCACCGCGACGTATTCGGTCGAAGATCATGGCGTCAGCGGCCGACACGTCGACATCTTCATTCCGAGCTGCCGCGCCGCGCGGCAGTTCGGTCGGCGCCATGTCATTGTCCACGTCGTGAAGATCGGCAAGGGTCAGCGGGTCCGGACCGACGGGCGCTATTGACACCGTGCGCAACTTCGGCGCTCATCGGAGGCGAGTCCCAAAATGATCGAACTCATACCCGGGCTTCCCGATCGCATCGTCGGCTTCCGCGCCTCGGGCCACGTGACCGCGGCGGACTACGAAACCGTTCTGATGCCGGCGATCGACGCGGCCATCGCGCGGCACGGCTCGATCCGCATGCTGTATCACGTCGGTCCTGGATTCGCCGGCTTCACGGCGGGCGCGATGTGGGACGACGCGAAGGTCGGGATCGCCCACATGCGGGCGTTCGAGCGCGTGGCGGTGGTGACCGACGTGGAGTGGATCGCGGGGGCCGTGAGGCTGTTTCGCTTCGCCATGCCGGCCGCCGTGCGGGTGTTTCCAAACGCGCAGTATGCGGAGGCCGCCGCCTGGATTGCGGCGTGATCGGGTCTGTGTGCTACGATCGATGCTGACGCTTGGTGTCGGGGCGTGGCTCAGCCTGGTAGAGCACTCGGTTCGGGACCGAGGGGTCGG
>JBOGIZ010000190.1:0-16175 GCA_050747805.1 Vicinamibacterales bacterium
GGTCTGCAGCGCCAGGCGATGCGTGAAGCTCGACCAGTCGCCCGCAGGCGGCGCGTCGACAGGCGAACGATCGTCGAGCGCCGACGAGACCGCATGGAGATCGGCGAGATGGCTCCTGCACGATTCGCAGGCGCGCAAGTGCTCTTCGACGCGCACCGTGTCGGTGTCGGTCAGTTCGCCGTAGAAATACTGCTCGAGCGTGCCGAACTCGAGCGCCGGGCAGGTCGTCATACGCCGCCTCCCGACGCCATCCGTGCCGGTGTGACGTGCTGCTCGCGAAGCGCTCCGCGCAGGCGATAAACGGCCGCGTGCAGCTGACGCTTCACCGTGCCTTCGGCCAGCCCCAGCGCGGCCGCAATCTCAGACAGCTTCAACCCTTCGCGATGCCGCATCGTGAACACCAGGCGCTGCCCCGCGGGAAGCCGCCCGATCTCCGCCTCCAGAACAGTCCCGAGCTGGCCGCCATAGGCCTGCGCTTCCGGATCGGGCCGCTCTTCGACCGTGCGCGTGATCTGGTCCTCGGCCTCGTCCGAAAACGGCGCCCAGCCGGCAGGCGCGCGCCGCCGTTTCTGATCGATGCAGGCGTTCATCGCGATCCGGTACAGCCAGGAGGTGAGCTGCGCATCCTGCCGAAAGCGACCGAGCGACCGGAAGACCTTGATGAACACGTCCTGCGCGATGTCTTCGGCATCGTGATGATTGCCCGCAAACTGGTACGCGACCCGATACACCATGGTGCGATGCCGCTCCACAATGGCATGGAACGCGGCCGCGTCGCCGGCCGCCGCGCGGACGACGAGGTCCGAATCTGCCGCGCCGCGCAGACCATCCACTCGGGAATAAGACGTAAACGCGCCGGGCGCGGTTGATCGGGCCCCCTTGGTCCCTCGTCCTTGTCCCTTGTCCCTATCCCAGGGCCTTATACTGGAGAGATGCACTTACCCCGTCAGGGCGCGCCTGAGGTGGCCAACCCGCTCCGCCGCAACGTCGCCATCATCGCGCACGTGGACCACGGCAAAACGACGCTCGTCGACGGGCTGCTGCGGCAGAGCGGCACCTTCCGCAGCAACGAACGCGTGATGGAACGGGCGATGGACAATATCGACCTCGAGCGCGAGCGCGGCATCACGATTCTGGCCAAAAACACCGCCGTTCACTACGGCGAGACCCTCATCAACATCGTCTACACGCCCGGGCACGCCGATTTCGGAGGCGAGGTCGAGCGCACGCTATCCATGGTGGACGGCGTCATGCTGCTCGTCGATGCGTCCGAAGGGCCCCTGCCGCAGACCAGGTTCGTGCTCAGGAAGGCGCTCGAGCGCCGGCTGCCCCCGATCGTGGTCATCAACAAGATCGATCGGCCGGACGCGCGGATCAACGAAGTGCTGAACGAGATCTACGATCTCTTCATCGATCTCGACGCGACCGAAGAGCAGCTCGACTTTCCGGTGTTGTATACGAGCGCGCGCGCGGGAACGTCGAGCGTCAGCATGGATATCCCAGGCGAGGACCTGCGTCCGCTGTTCGAGTCGATCGTCCAGCACGTGCCGCCGCCCCGCGGCAATCCTGGGGCACCCCTGCAGATTCTGGTCGCGAACCTGGATTCGAGCGACTACCTCGGCCGCATCGCCGTCGGGCGCGTGTTCAACGGCCGCGTGAAGATCGGCGATGCCGTCGCCGTCTGCAAAATCGACGGCTCGTCAAAGGATACGAAGATCACGAAATTGTTCGCGTTCGAAGGCCTCAAGCGCGTCGACGTCGAGGAGGCGTCGGCCGGCGACATCGTGTGCCTCGCGGGGATCGAGGACATCACGATCGGTGAAACGATCGCCGACGTCGAGCACCGCCGCGCGATCCCGATCATCGCCGTCGACGAGCCGACCGTCTCGATGATCTTCGGCGTCAACACATCGCCGATGTCCGGCCGCGAGGGACAGTTCGTCACGTCGCGGCAAATCAAGGATCGCCTCGACAAGGAGCTGCTCGGCAACGTTTCGATCCGCGTCGAACCGACCGACACACCCGAGCAGATGAAAGTGCTCGGCCGCGGCGAGCTGCAGCTGTCGATCCTGATCGAGATGATGCGGCGCGAAGGCTACGAGCTGCAGGTATCGCGGCCCGACATCGTCACGAAAGCCGTCGGCGGCCAGACGGTGGAACCGATTGAGGATCTCGTCATCGACGCCGCCGAGGAATTTCAGGGCGTGGTGATCGCGCTGACGGGCACGCGGCGCGGCACGATGACGAAGATGGTGAACCACGGCAGCGGTCGCTTACGGCTCGAGTTCCGGATCCCGGCGCGCGGACTGATCGGATTCAGGTCGCAGTTCCTGACCGACACGAAGGGCACGGGCATCATGAATCACATCTTCGCGGGATGGGAGCCCTGGCACGGCGCGATTCCGTCGCGGACGACGGGCGCGCTCGTCGCGGACCGGCCTGGCGCCGCGACGGCGTATGCGATCTGGAACCTGCAGGAGCGCGGCGAGATCTTCATCGAGCCGAGCGAGCAGGTGTACGAAGGCATGATCATCGGCGAGAACGCACGCGCCGCGGACATGGACGTCAACATCACGAAAGAAAAGAAGCAAACGAACATGCGCGCGTCGACTGCCGACGAGGCGGTTCGCCTCATTCCGCCGCGCAAGCTCGGCCTCGAGCAGGCGATCGAATTCATCAACGACGACGAGCTCGTCGAAGTCACGCCAAAGAGCATCAGACTGCGAAAGAAGGTCCTCGCGGCGAACGTGCGACCGAGGCGAAGCGTAGAGTAGCGCGTGACCCGCTTCTGGTTCCGGCCAGCTTCGCTGCGGGAGCTCATGCGCGAACTGCCGCCGCGGGCGCTTGCACCGCTTGCGGTTGCCATCTTCGTCCTGTTCGCCGTGATGGGGCCGGTCGTCGACCTGTTCGACGGCGCCCGCCAGCCGATCTCCTCACTTATCCTGAATTCCGCACTCTCCGGGTTGGTCGCCCTCGGGTACGCGTTCGGGTCCCTCCGTCGAAAATACTGGCTCGTCGTGATGACATTCGTCTTCCAGATCGTCTGGCTGAAGGGGCTGACCCCTGTCGCCTACACCACCGCGCCTGCCGCCACTCCGGCGCACCTCACCATTGACGGTGTGCTCATCCTCGCCGAGATCTTCGCGAGTTATGCGTCTTTCTTGATGTTCATGAACGGCACCGCCGCGCGCTACCTGCGCGTGCGCGCCGAGATCGCTCTGGCTCAGCAGATCCACAAAGTGCTCGTTCCGCCGATCGCGTCGCGCGCGAGGGAATTCGAGCTGTTCGGCTTCTCGATGCCGAGTGGCGCCGTCGGAGGCGATCTCGTCGACGTCGTCGACGAGGGGCAGACATGGTTCGGCTATGTGGCCGACGTGTCGGGCCACGGCGTGTCGTCGGGCGTCGTCATGGGCATGTTCAAGAGCGCGCTTCGGATGCGTCTGCGTCAAGGGGGCCCGCTGCCGGCGCTGCTCGCCGACCTCAATGACGTGCTTCTTCCTCTCAAGAGCAGCAGCATGTACGTGACGCTCTCGTGCGTGCGGGGATCGGTCGACGGACGACTCGAGTACGCTGTCGCCGGACATCTGCCGCTCCTGCACATCCGCGCAAATGCCGCGCCTTGCGTCGAGGAATTGACGACGCCCCAGATTCCGATCGGCATGTTCGCGGACTTCTCGTATACCTCCGCGCAGCTCCAGTGCGAGCGTGGCGATCTCGTCGCACTCATCACCGACGGGTTGACGGAAGTCTTCGATCGTCAGGATCGTGAGTTCGGGCTCGAGCGCGTCAAGGATGTCTTGAAGGCGTCGGCCGGACGGCCGCTTGCCGAAATCGCCGACCGCATCGTATCCGCGGCGCGCGCGCACGGCCGTCAACTGGATGATCAGACGCTGTTATTGATCCGCCGCGGGCCCGTTTAGATGAACGCCAGGCTGTTTTGGCGTGTTCCGAGGAATGTCTCGAGGTCCCGCCACGAAATCACCACGCTCGCCGTGTTTGTGTTCGGGTGGAAGATCAGCCGCGCGGCATCCCTCAGACCAGAGTCGATCAGAACGCGGACCGAACCATCATCGTCGTTGAGCAACCCGAACGGCGATACCGAGCCCGGCGTCAGCCCGAGCTCTTTCATCAACCGCTCGGGTGAACCGAAGCTCAGACGATCGTCGCCGACCGTCCGCACGATCTCCTTCAGGTCGGCGCGGCGGGAGATTTCCAGAATCGCCAGATAGTGTCGATCGCCCCTCTTGTTCCGCAGGAAGAGGTTCTTGCACTGGACGCCAGGAATCGCCGCCCAATGCCGCGCCGCGTCGTCCGCCGTGAAGACCGGCGGGTGCTCGTGGCGCTCGTATGAAATTCCCAACCCGTCCAGGACGCGGTACACGGCGTCGGCCTGATTCATCGCGTGCTTGAGGCACAATACCACTGGGGGCGAGACGATGACCACGTTCACGAGCCGGCTCGATCAGGCATTCGCCTACGCCCGCGAGACGCACGCGGACCAGTCGCGCAAAGGCAGCGGCGCCGCGTACATCGGCCATCTGCTCGGCGTCACATCGATCGCGATCGACGATGGCGCCGGTGAAGACGAGGCGATCGCGGCACTGCTCCACGACGCGGCGGAGGACCACGGCGGACGCGAGCGGCTCGACGATATTCGCGCCCGCTTCGGCGCGGCCGTCGCGACGATCGTGGAAGACTGCACCGACTCGTGGTCCACGCCGAAGGAACCCTGGAAGGAGCGCAAGCAGCGATACGTCGACCAGGCGCGCACGCTGGCGCCGGCCAGCCTTCGCGTCTCCGCCGCCGATAAAGTCCATAACGCCTACGCGATCCTCCGCGGCTTGCGCACGGTCGGTGACGAGGTGTGGACGCGGTTCAACGCGAGCGCGGACGACGTGCTTGCGTACTACCAGGGGCTGGTGCGGTCGTATCGACAGGCCGGCGGCGGCCACCTGGTCGATGAGCTGGATCGTATCGTCCTCGGGATCGAGCGCGAGATGGGATATTAGCGTGGCTGGCAATCGCCGGCGGCCGATTGCATATATCGCAGCATGCGCTCGCGGTGCGCGATCTCGCGCGGCGTCAGGATGCGCGTGGCCGCGCGGCGGGCCGGAGGGAACAGTGTGCGGCGGTTTGATGTCTCCACGGACGCCGGGCGCGATTCAAAACGGACGACCATGATGCTGACAATAGCTCCGGCCTGTGACAGGTCAGGTCACGGCTCCGGCGCATGAAATCCGAAGCGCAGCGCCTTCAGGAATCCGCCGAACGACGCGTCCATTGGAAGCGATGGGGTCCGTACCTGAGCGCGCGTGCCTGGGGAACGGTCCGCGAGGACTACAGCGCCGACGGCGATGCGTGGATCTATTTTCCGCACGATGACGCGCGTGCGCGCGCCTACCGCTGGAACGAAGACGGTCTGCTCGGCATCTGCGACCGCCATCAACGCATCTGCTTCGCCCTGGCCCTGTGGAACGGGCGCGATCCGTTTCTGAAGGAACGGCTGTTCGGCCTTTCCGGTCCACAGGGCAATCACGGCGAAGACGTGAAGGAGTATTACTTCTACCTCGACAACACGCCGACGCATAGTTATATGCGGGCGCTCTACAAGTACCCGCACGCGGAGTTTCCGTACGCGCGGCTCGTTGAGGAGAACGCGCGGCGCGATCGGACCGTTCCGGAATTCGAACTGCTCGACACCGGCGTGTTCAACGAGAACCGCTATTTCGATGTGACCGTCGAATACGCGAAGGCCGCGGTTGAAGACATCCTCGTCCGGATCACGATCGAGAATCGGGGTCCTGACTCCGCGAAGATCGACGTGCTTCCGACGATCTGGTTCAGGAATATCTGGTCCTGGGCCCCTGGCTCGGCGAAGCCCGCGTTGTGGCGCGGCGCGGCCGCCGCCGGCTTCGAAGCGGTCGTGCTGCGGGACGACATGTACGGCGAGCGGTATCTCTACTGCGAAGGCGCGCCGGAGCTGCTCTTCACGGACAACGAAACGAACGCGGCGAGACTCTTTCACGCAGCAAATGCGTCGCCGTTCGTCAAGGACGCCTTCCATGCCTGCGTCGTCTCGGGCGATCGCGGCGCGGTCAATCCTGCGGAGCGCGGTACGAAGTGCGCCGCGCGCTACGCCGCGACGATCTCGGCCGGCGGGTCGGCGGTCCTGCAGCTTCGATTCACCGACACGCCCACGGGGTCGCCGTTCGGTCAGCCCTTCGCCGACGCGTTCACCGCGCGCCGGCGCGAGGCCGACGAGTTCTACTCGGACGTCATTCCGCCGACGCTGAGCGCAGATGGCGCCGCGGTCATGCGCCAGGCGTTCGCGGGACTGCTCTGGAACAAGCAGTTCTATCACTACATCGTGCGCGACTGGCTGCGCGGCGACCCCGGACAGCCGGTGCCTCCGTCCGAGCGGCTCAACGGACGGAACCACGAGTGGCCGCAGCTCTATAACGCCGACGTGATTTCGATGCCCGACAACTGGGAATATCCGTGGTACGCGTCGTGGGATCTCGCGTTCCACTGCATTCCCCTGGCGCTCATCGACGCGGAGTTCGCGAAGGAGCAGCTCGTGCTGCTGCTGCGCGAATGGTACATGCACCCGAACGGCCACATTCCGGCGTACGAGTGGAATTTCAGCGACGTCAATCCGCCCGTCCACGCATGGGCGGCGCTGCGCGTCTACCAAATCGATCGGCGCCTCAACGGCCGGGGCGACCGGTACTTTCTCGAGCGCGTCTTCCACAAGCTGCTGCTCAATTTCACGTGGTGGGTCAACCGCAAGGACGAGGAGGGCAACAACATCTTCGAGGGCGGGTTTCTCGGTCTCGACAACATCGGCGTGTTCGATCGCAGCAAGCCGCTGCCCGGCGGCATCCACGTGGAGCAGTCCGACGGCACGAGCTGGATGGCGATGTACACGCTGAACCTGCTTGCGATCGCGATCGAGCTGGCGGCCGAGGATCGCGTGTACGAGGACATCGCGTCGAAGTTCTGGGAGCACTTCTTGTACATCGCGCACGCGATGTCGAACCGGGGCGATTCGATGTCGCTCTGGAGCGAAGAAGACGGCTTCTTCTACGACGTGCTCTTCGCGAGCGACGGCGTCCGGATGCCGATGAAAGTGCGCTCGATGGTTGGACTCGTTCCGCTGTTCGCCGTCGAGACGCTGGAGCACGATGTGCTCATGAACCTGGACGGCTTCCGCGGCCGCATGGAATGGCTGATTGAAAATCGCCCGGACCTGACGCAGAACATCGCGTGCGAGGAGCTGCAGACCCCCACCGCCCGCCGGTTGATGTCGATCGCCGACCGCGATCAGCTCCGGCGCATTCTCCACGTCATGCTCGACGAAAATGAGTTTCTGTCGCCGTTCGGCATTCGGGCGCTGTCGCGCGCGCACAAGGCGAATCCGTACACGCTCGAACTGAACGGACAGAAATACGTCGTCGACTACGAACCGGCGGAATCGACGACGGCGCAGTTCGGCGGCAACTCGAATTGGCGAGGGCCCGTGTGGTTCCCCGGGAACTACCTCATCATCGAATCGCTGCAGAAGTTCGACTATTACTACGGCGACAGCTTCAAAGTGGAGTGCCCGACGGGGTCGGGCAAGATGCTGACGTTGTCGGAAGTCGCCGCTGAACTGTCGGTGCGCCTGTCGTCGATCTTCCTGCGGCAGAACGATCGCCGCGCGGTGTTCGGCGACAGCGAGCTCTTTCAACGCGACCCGAACTGGCGCGACCTGATTCTGTTCTACGAATACTTCAACGGC
Organism: Vicinamibacterales bacterium; assembly: GCA_050747805.1. Taxonomy (GTDB): domain Bacteria; phylum Acidobacteriota; class Vicinamibacteria; order Vicinamibacterales; family 2-12-FULL-66-21; genus JAICSD01. The sequence continues at coordinate 7,781 of JBOGIZ010000190.1, forward strand.
GACACTGGTGCGGGACTCGGTGCGAGCCATCAAACGGGCTGGACGGCCATCGTTGCGAAACTGCTGCAACAGAGCGGGGAGAAGGGGCCACAAACCTGAGATACTGAACCCGATATGGTCGTACCGGTGCTAGTCGCGGTCCTGACCGCGCGCGCCGTGCAGCAGGGCGCGGCCCCTCAGACGCACGATACGTCGATCAAGACGTTTCCGGCGCGCGTGCTCCGCGACGCGGAGCGTCTGGCCGACAAGAGACCGCTGGTCGTCATCGCCGTCGGGGGAGCTCTGGCCGCCCTCGTCCACCCGGCTGACGCATCCGTCGTGAACCGCTTCAATCCGGAAGGAACACCCGAAGAGATTCTGCACCCCGGCTCGGTCGCGGGAGATTTCGAGGAGCAGGGCTCGCTGGCCGTCGGCGTTTACGCGATCGGATGGCTCACGCACCACGCCGGTGCGGCGGAGCTCGGCACCGAGCTGCTGGAGGCGCAAGCTGTCAACGGCGTGCTGACGCAAAGCGTGAAATTCGCCGTCAACCGGACCCGGCCCAACGGCGGCCATCATTCATTTCCGTCGGGGCACGCGTCCGCCACATTCGCCACGGCTGACGTCTTCGAGCAGCGTTTCGGCTGGAAAATCGGTGTGCTCGCTTACGCGGGCGGAACCTATGTGGCGCTGTCGCGCCTGGCCGAGCACGCCCACTATCCGAGCGACACGCTGTTTGGCGCCGCACTTGGCATCGCCTCGGCCCGCAGCGTCGTTGCCGAGCGGCATCGTCCGGCGCTGAAGGGATTCGCCGTCATTCCCGTCGTGACGAAAGGCGGCGCCGCCGTGCTCGTGACGCGGTAAGCGGCGGAGAGAGCGGGGGGCGGAGTGCGGGGCGCGGCGAACGGAGCGCTGCGGGACGGCTTCGGTCGTCGGTTACCGCTGGGCGACCGATCCGCGATTCACGATTCGTGATTCCTGATTCGCGATTCGTGGTTCTGGATTCGCGATCCCCGATGAGGGATGAGGGATTGGCGATTCGCCCGCCCAGTCCGTGTGCGGTGCGTGGTTTTCGACGAGCCAGCCGTACACGAGCTGGCCGTACGTCCGCCACCGCATGCCCTTCTGTTCGTAGAACGGCCTCAGCGCACGCTGGACCTTTGGCAGGCGATAGAACGGCACACCTGGAAAGTAGTGATGCTCGAGGTGGTAGTTCGAATTGAGAAAGGCAAAGTCCCAGAACCAGTTGCCCTTCATCAGCGTGCCCCACTTCGCTGGATCCAGTGGATCGATGTCGTAGTGCTGGCCAAGCCGGTTGAGCGTAAACGCAATCGGGAAGACGAAGAACACCGGGATGACGTTCGAGCGGAGCGCCGCCTCGAATCCGAAGACGTACCAGATCGCGGCGATCGCGGACAGATGCGCGACGAGTGCGGCGCGCCGCTCGAGACCGATAGTCCGCTGAAGCGGTGCCGGATACGTCGCCGACTCGCGCCGCGCGGCACGGAAGTAAATGGGAAAAAGGGCGGGCGTGCAGTACAGCAGTTTGTACCAACGGGCGTTCACCTTCGGCGACAGATGGTGCCGCTTCGGATCGTCCTCCTCCGACCCCAGCTCCGCGTGATGATCGAGGTGCCAGCGCGTGAACTGGCTGGCCGAGATGCCGCTCGGAATTGCGTACAACAGCCCGAGCATCCGCTCGACCGCCGCGTGCCGGCGCTCAAAGACGGTATGGTGCACCACCTCGTGCAGCAGCACCGTGAAGTTGAAAATCGTGAATCCCTGCACGATTGCGAGCGGAACCCAGACGATCGGATTCGTGAAGCGGATGAGCGCCCACGTGCAGACCGCCAGGATCGCAAACTGGCGCACCGCGACCACGAAATGCCGCAGCGGCTGTTTGCCGTGGAGCTCGCGCATGAGCTCCCGCGGCACGGCCGCGCCCAGCTCGGCTCGCAACGCTCCAGCATGCTGCGAGAAATAGTGCTGCTTCATGGCCAGTGTTCTACTTGATTGTCTCACGTGCGGGCACGAGACGCGTCAGGCCGACGCCGATGAGCACGGCTGCCGCTCCCGCGATCTTGGCCCGTCCGATCGGCTCGTGCAGCCACGCGGCGGCCGTGATCATCGCGACGATTGGGAGCAAATTCGAATAGACCGATGTCCGGGCACTCCCTATCGCCCGGACCGCCGAGTACCAAATGGTGTACGAGACCGACAAAGCAAGACACGCGGAGTAGACGAGCTTCGCCCATGTCGCCGCGGTCACGGCACCCCATGCGACCGCCGTCAGGTGCGACGCCATCAGCGGGACGTAGATGAGCGTGCCGAGCAGCATCGAGAACGCCGTGACGCCGACCGGCGAGTGCCGCACCATCAACGGACGCGAGCCAATCGTGTACACGGCCCAACAGGCGACCGCGCCGAGCATCATGAGGTCGCCGGCGATCGAACCGGCGCCGATCCGGACGTCGTGGCCGATCACGATGTAGATGCCCGCCACGGACAGCGCGGTACCGATCCAGTGGCGCACGCCGACGCGCTCGCGGGCCACCGCCACGGTCAGCAGCGTGATCAGGACCGGCGAGAGCGAGATCACCAGCGCGCTGTTCGCGACGCTCGTGCGCGCGAGGCCGCCGATAAACAGGTACTGGTACGTACAGTGGCCGACGAGACCCAGTCCGAGCAGCGCCAGCCAGTCGCGGCGCGTCAGCGGCGCCGGCGTATGAAAGACGCTCGACGACCACGCCCACGCGGGGCGCCGCGTCCGGCGTACGACGAGGCTGACGCTCACCATGATCGTCGAGGCGATCGCGAGCCGCAGCGCGTTGAACGCCTGCTCGTCGATCTGGTGGAGCGCGGACTTGATGATGGAATAGTTCGTGCCCCAGATGAGGACCATCAGGAGCAGAAGCGCGTCGAGGCGTGAGAGACGCAACGTCAATGCCGAATGCCGAATGCCAAACGCCGGACCATCAGCATCCGGCATTCAGCAGTCAGCACTGACAGGTTCTTACGCCGGCGAGAACGGCTTCAGGAAGAACAGAATCAGCGAGATCAGCAGCACGTAAATGACGAGCGATTCGATCAGCACGAGGCCGAGGATCAGCACGCCGCGGATGTCGCCCGTGGCGCTCGGATTCCGGGCAATCGCCTCCGCCGCCGAGGCAATCGCACGCCCCTGACCGATCGCGCCGCCCATCGCCGCGATTCCGAGCGGAAACCCGGCGGAGATAATCGACCAGCGAATGATCTCGAGCTGCTCCGCCGGCGACACCGTCGTCCCCTGCGCGTACAGCGGCATCGCCGCTCCGGCGACCATGAGCGCCGTTGTCCAGAAAGTCCGTTTACTCACAACCAGCTCCTCCTCATTTATCTGAAGGGCTTCGCCCCTCAGACTCCCCTGCACGCGCCCTCGCTCGGTTCCCATCTACTCACCTACGCCGCCGCCGGCGCGTGGATGCCGGACGGCGCATCATGCCCGTGCGCGTCTTGCTCGTGTTCGACCGCGACCGCCGCCTGCAGGTAAATGATGGTCAGCAGCACGAAGATATACGCCTGCAGCCCGCCCGTGATCAGCCCGAGCAGCATCATCGGCAGCGGCATCACGAACGGAATGATGCTCGCGATAATCACGATCACCAGCTCTTCGCCGAAGATGTTGCCGAAGAGCCGCAGCGAGAGCGACAGCAGCCGCGACGTGTGGCTGATGAGCTCGATCGGCAGCATGACGGGTGCCATCCACAGCGGCGCACCCGGCGGCACGGCGAAATGCTTCGCGTAATTGACGACCCCCTGCTTGCGCAGGCCCTGGACGTGATAGTAGACCCACGTTGTAATCGCACAGCCCACCGGCACGTTGATGTTGGCCGTCGGCGCCATCAGACCGGGAACCAGCCCCGCGTAATTCGCGATCAGAATGAACGCGCCCAGCGCCGTCACGAGCGGCAGGTATGCGCGTCCTTCCGGACCGATCCAGCCTTCGATCGTGCCGAGCAGCGCCAAGACGCTGTCCTCGAGGAGGATCTGAAACTTGCTGGGGTTCTCGACGCTCAGACGCGAGCGCATCATCAGCGAGAGCACGGTCAGCGCGACGACGATGAGCAGCGACAGCACGAGATAATCCGGAATCACCTCCGGGCCCTGCAGGTGGACGCCAAATAGCGCGGCCACCCGCACGACGAGCGGACCGAGCACGGCGTTCACCGCCTCCACGATCCACAGGGGATGTTCGAACTTCTGCATGCTGCGCAAAAAACGGCGGACCCGGAGGTCCGCCTATGATCGTTTCCAGAAAAGGCGCGCGGCCTCGATCGCGACCGCCGCCGGAACCGAAGACACGCCCGCTACGAGCCCCAACGGGGGCAGGCGCAAACGCGCAATCATAACGTACGCCAGAAAACCGAGTAAAGCGTAGCGAAGCGTGACTTTCACGATCGCGCGGCCGACGCGCGGCGATCCCGACGGCCCCGCCGTCACGCCGTCGATCGCGCTCCGGATCGACAGGAAACTGACGCCGGCCAGCACGCCGCCGCCGAGCACGCCGCAGGCGGTCCACCACCCGCCGCGGGTCAGGACGAAGGCGCCGAGCGCGAACGCGCCGCAGCAGACGAGCGCTTCGATCTCCAGTCGATCGATCAAGGCGTTTTTCACTTACTTGATCGATCGCGACGCGCGGACCACGCTCACCACGCCGGCGACGAGTCCGAGAAAGAAGAAAATGAAAAATCCCCAGTGGCCGCGGCCGACCCAGCGATCGATCAGCAGTCCGATCGCCACGCCGATCACAATCGAGAGCACGAACGACAGGCCGACGCTTCCGAGCGTGCCGAACTGCCGCGCCGAATCGCCGCGGTCGCTCATCGGGGCGGACGCTTGGCGCCGGCGGCCGGCGCCGGATCGGACCCGCATGCCGTCTGCACGGTGAACCCAGGGACGTTCGGCGGAGGCGTCGCGGCGGGCGCCGGTGCGGCCGGCGTGGCGCAATTGTTCGCCGCGGCGGCCCGCGCGCGGTGGCGTCCATACGCCATCAGGGCGATGCCGGCGGCGAGCGCCACGACGATAACGACGAGGTACCAACGGCTGCGGCGCATGAGCCCAGGGGCGTCCGGTAGATAGCCTATACTCGATCCGAAGGCGGTACATGAAATACCGAATGCTTGCGCTGTCGTTTGCGGCAGCGTCACTCTTCGCGTCCCCAGCCTGGGCGCAAACCAAAGATATTCAGCTCTACGCGAGCGCCGTGAACGCGAAAGGCGAGCCCGTCAAGGGACTGGGACCGTCTGATTTCCAGGTCCGCGAAGACGGCGTCGCGCGCGAGGTCCTGAAGGCGGCTCCGGCCACCGAACCGCTCACGATCGCCGTGCTCGTCGACGACAGCCAGGCCTCCTCCCGGTCCATCCAGATGATCCGCGAAGGCGTCCAGAACTTCATGACGTCGCTCGCCGGGAAAGCCGGGATCAGCCTCACCACGTTTGGCGAGCGCCCCACGATCGTGACGCCATACACAACGGATCAGAAGACGCTGATGGACGGCGTGAAACACATCTTTCCGCGCCCGGGATCGGGCGCGTACCTGCTCGAGGCGATCCACGATGTCAGCAACGGACTCGAGAAGCGTCATCCCGCGCGCCCCGTCATCGTCGTCCTGATGGTCGAAGACCGGGAATTCAGCAATCTCTATTACCAGCAGGTCCTCGACTCGGTCGACAAGAGCGGCGCCACGCTCGACGTGGTCGCGCTCGGCCAGCCGATCGGTCCGATCAGCGACGAGAACCGCAATCGCGATCTCGTCGTGGCGCAGGGCACCGAGCGCACGGGCGGCCTGCGCGATCAGGTGCTCGCGATGAGCGGCATTCCGGGGCAGATGACGCTGCTGGCGTCGCAGCTGGCCGACCAGTACGCGATCACATACGCGCGGCCGGAGCAGCTGATTCCGCCAAAGACGATCGCCGTGACGGCCACGAAGCCCGGCGTGACCGTGCATGCGCGCACGCGCACGGCGCAGGCAGGGGCTCGATGAGGCGTGTCGCGGCCGCCCTGGCCTTCGCGGCCGCTGCGGCAGCCGGGATCGGCGCGCAGCAGCGCGCGCAGCAGCCGTTCCGCGCCGGCGTCGAGCTCGTGTCGCTCAACGTCACCGTGACGGATCCCTCGACGGGCGCGTACGACACGACGCTCGACCAGCCGAACTTCCAGGTCTACGAGGACGGCGTCAAACAGAACCTCACGTTCTTCTCGAAGACGCAGCAGCCGATTTCGCTCTCGCTCCTGATCGACACGAGCGCGAGTATGGAAGAACGGATGGGGATCGCGCAGGACGCGGCGATCGGCCTCATTCGCCAGCTGCACCCGTCCGACGAGGCGGAAGTGCTGGACTTCGACAGCGAGGTCCGGGTACTCTCGCCGTTCACCCACGATACCGTGGCGCTCCAGAAGGCGATCCGCGCGACGACCGCGAACGGCTCCACGTCGCTCTACAACGCCGTGTACATCGCGCTCAAAGACTTGAAGAAGATCAAGGCGAACTCGCCCACCGACATCCACAGACAGGCCATCGTCCTGCTGTCGGACGGCGACGACACGTCGAGCCTCGTCGACTTCGATCAGGTGCTGGATCTCGCGAAGCGCTCCGAGACGGCGATCTATTCGATCGGGCTGCGCCAGGGAGAAATCGCGCGGCAGGAATTCCATCAGGCGGAATTCGTGCTGCGGCAGCTGTCGGAGCAGACGGGCGGCCGCGTCTTCTATCCGACCGACGCGCGCGAGCTGTCGAAGATCTATCAGACGATCTGGGAAGAGCTCTCCAGTCAGTACACGATGGCCTACTCCTCGTCGAACCCGAAGCGCGACGGGGCCTGGCGCCGGATCGTCGTCCGCGTGACCAGCCCCGGTCCCCCGCTCATCGCCCGCACGAAGCAGGGGTACTATGGTCCGACAGGTTCCTGATCGTTCATGACAGACATCGCCTGGCTGCCGTTCGCGCTGTACGTGGCGGCGGCGGCGGCGTATTTCGCCCATTTCTCGCGCCCATCGCGGACGACGGGACGTCTGGCCACGACGCTGCTCGCGGCCGCGGTGCTCGCCCACACGTACCTCATCGGCATGCAGACGGTCGAAGCCGGCTACGCGCCGCTGGTCAGCACGACCGCCGCGATCTCGGCGTTCGTCTGGCTGCTCGGCCTCGCATACTTGTACGTCGAGCTGACGACCGACGAACGCGCGATGGGCGTGTTCGTGACGGTGCTGCTCGCCGCGCTGGCGGTCCTGCCGGCGCTCAATCCGGAAGTGGAATCGCGGCCGGCGCTCCTCCGCAGTCCGCTCTTCACGGTGCACGTGCTGACGCTGCTGTTCGCGTACGCGAGCTTCGCGCTGGCGTTCGTCGTCGGCATCACGTACGTGCTCCTCTTCAAGGAAATCAAGGCGAAGCACCTCGGGTTTTTCTACAAGCGGCTGCCCTCGCTGCAGATGCTCGACATGATGAATCGGCGCGCGGTGGTCGTCGGCTGGGTGTTCCTGACGTTCGGCCTCGCGGTCGGAGCCGTCTGGGCGTCCCAGATTCATGCGTCGCCGGATCCGCGCGCGCACGCGATGTCGATCACGGATCCGAAGATTCTGTTTGCCGTCCTCAGCTGGGCGATGTACTCCTTCGCCTTATTCGCGCGCCGCGCGATCGGGTGGAGCGGCCGGCGGGCGGCGTGGCTGTCGGCGATCGGCTTCGTGATCGTGCTCTTGAATTTCCTGCCGATCGGCTATTTCCTGACCCGGAGCCACAACTTTTGAGGCTGTTCGCCGTCGGCATCAGCCATCGCACGGCGCCCGTTGCCCTCCGCGAACGCGTCGATTTCGCGGCGCGGGGCGTGGAGGCGGCGCTCGGGTCGCTCGCGGAACGGCGCCTTGCGCGGGAGGCGGTGGTCCTCTCGACGTGCAATCGCGCCGAGATCTACGGGGGCGGCGAGACGGACCGCGCCGCGGATGCCATCGCGCGATTTTTCGCCGACTACCATGGCGTCGGCTGGAACGAGCTCTCGCCGCACGTCTTCGTCCGGCACGGGCCTGACGCGGCGCGGCATCTCTTCCGCGTCGCCGCCGGGCTCGACTCGCTCGTCGTCGGCGAGCCGCAGATCCTCGGACAAGTGAAGGACGCGTTTGCCGCCGCGAGCGGTCTCAGGCACACCGGCGCCGTCACCAATCGCCTGTTCAACACCGCATTCACCGCGGGCAAGCGCGTGCGGTCGGAGACGGGGCTCGGCGAAGGCGCCGTGTCGGTGAGCTACGCGGCCATCGCGCTCGCGAAAAAGATTTTCGGCTCCTTGAAGGGCCTGCAGGTGCTCATCCTCGGCGCGGGCGAAATGGCGTCGCTGACCGGCACCCATCTGAAGGCGCAGGAGGTGGAGGGGCTCACGGTCGCGAGCCGGAC
>JBOGIZ010000191.1:0-1757 GCA_050747805.1 Vicinamibacterales bacterium
GTTTGATCGCGTGCGCACTGAGATGACGATTTACAAGGACGAAATCTTTGGCCCGGTGTTGATCGTCCTCCGCGTTGATTCACTCGCCGACGCGATCGCGCTCGTCAATCGGAACCCGTACGGCAACGGCGTCGCCGTGTTCACGAACTCCGGCGGCGCCGCGCGGCATTTCGAGGAGGCGATCGAAGTCGGGATGGTCGGCATCAACGTGCCGATCCCGGTGCCGATGGCGTTCTTCTCGTTCGGAGGCTGGAAGGCGTCGCTCTTCGGCGACCTGCACATGCACGGGCTCGAGGGCATCTCCTTCAACACGCGCACGAAAGCGGTCACGGTGCGGTGGCCGACGGACAGCGTCGTGCCAGGCGCATTCAACATGCCGACGCTCGGCTAGTGGACGATCTGGGCGAAATGTAAAGCGCCCGGGCGGGTGGCGCGAACGGGGCCGCCCCGCTTCGCGCCGCAGGCGCCTCCCTCGTGACAAGCGCTTTTGGCGCCGAGCACGAAGTGGTGCTGTTCGCGCCAGGACCCGCGTCGCGCTTTACATTTTGTCGACACGCTCTGCTAGGCGGCAGCGTCAGCGCGTCGTCCGACGAGGAATCATCGACCTCAGCGCCTGCATTTCGCCGTGGCGAAAAAATCCCGACGCGAGGAGCAGCGCCGGGAGCGCGGCAATCAGCGCCAGCTTTGAACCAATCGCGATCGCGGAGAGCGGCGCGACGCCCTGCGCCGCGATCCACCGATCGGCGGCAAAGAGCAGCGCCACTTGCAGCGCGAGCTGGGCGAGCCGCCGCCATTCGAACGGCACTGGATAGACACGATTCGACTGCCACGCGCCGAGCGCCGCCATCAGTGCGTACGCGGCCGGCGTCGCCCACGCGACCGCGACCATGCCCCACCGCGGCGCGGCGACGATGCAGATGGCAATGTTGAGCGCGGCCCCGGCGCCGGCGATGCGCGCGAGGATGTGGGTCCGCCGCTCGATATACAAGCCCGCCGTCACGACCGCATACACGCCGCTGAAGACGTAGCCGAGGAGGATCACCGGCACGATCGGCAGCCCGAGCCAGTAGTGCGGTTTCACGTAGCGATGGATCGCCGGGATCGCCGCGGCCGACGGCAGCAGGATCGCGATCGCGAGAAACGCCATCGCGCACACCAGCATCAATGCGGTCAGTACTCGCGAATAGAGCTGCGGCGCACCGCGCTGCCGCGCATGCTGCAGCGAGAACGGCACCCAGGCCAGGCGGAACATCTGCACCACGAGCAGCATCGCCACGCCGAGCTTGTAGTTGAAGCTATAGATCCCGACGACGTCTTTCGAGGCCAGGTGATAGACGATCTGGGCCACGCGATCGGGCAGGTAATTGAGCACGATACGATCGCCGTTTTCGACGAGCATGACGGCAAGGGTTGCGGGCATCAGCGGAAGCGCGTAGCTCCAGAGCGGCCGCCACGACGCGCCGCGAAGCAGGCGCGGACGGAACAGACGCGCGATGTCGGCCGCGAAGAGCGCCAGCACAGTCAGGTTCGCGACGACATTCGCGAAGAAGATCGCGCGCACGTCCCAGTGGAGGCCGGTAATAAGGAAGATGTTGAGCGCGATGCTCACGCCGACGAAGATCAGACGAAACACCGCGTAGCGCACCGATCGGCTCGTCATCCGCAGGTACGCGTACGGGACCGCGAGCAGCGCGTCGGAGTACGCGATCGCGACCATGTAGCGGAAGGCGACGACATCGAGGCGCGTCAGCGGGGCC
>JBOGIZ010000192.1:0-3390 GCA_050747805.1 Vicinamibacterales bacterium
GGGCGGTGAAGACGGTACCATCGGCCGGCGCGGTGATGGTCACCGACGGCGGCTGGTTCGGCGAGCCGGCGGTCGTGAAACTCCAAACTGGACCCTCCGCTGTCACAAACGCCATCGTCTTCGACACGATCTTCCAGAAGTACTTCGTTAAATGAAGCAATTTCGGCAGCGCATACGATCGGTAATCGGTGCCCGACTGGCTCGGCCCGAGCGCCACGTTGGACGCCAGCAGCGGCGGGTTCGACGAGGTGCCGACGTAGATGTCGTAGAGGTGGGCCCATAGGCCGGCGTTCCAGGACAGCGCGGTGCCTGTGGTGGCAATCTCGGTCGCCGCGTTTGCCGGCAGGTGGTAGACCGGCTGGTCGGGCGGCAAAGGCGTAAACGGCTGCGTCTCAACATTTCCGGACCCGTTCGTCCACTTGCGGACGAATTGATCGCTCAGCCACGTGAACATCCATGCCTGTGTCGTGAACAGGTTGTGCTCGCGCTGCGAGTCGCTGGAGGCCGACGTCCAGTTCGACGACCCGAAGATCACCGTGCCGGTGCCGCGGAGGATGACCGCTTTCTCGTGATTGATGCCTTGATGGTCGCTGAGACGAACCGCCACGCCCGCGTGGTACATCTTGTCAACGTTGTAGGCGTCCCAGAGGCGGCTCGGGTTCCGGTACTCGGTCTGATCGGTGATCAGCCTGACGGGCACGCCGCGCCCGAGGGCCGCGATCATGGCGTCGCTCTCGCGCTCGTCGGTGATGCGGAACATGGAGACGTCGATCGCCTGCGGCTCCGCGGCGTACGCCGCCAGCGCGCGGCTGCGGTAGCTGTCGTCGGGCGGAAAGTTGAGCTGGGGGTCGATCGAGTACGTCGGGTAGCTGCGCACGAGCGGCTCGGTCACGTTCGCGTAGTCGCCGAACTCGGTCTGGCTCGTCCAGAGGTCGTCGAATTTGGTCATGAAACTCTGGACCAGGGACGGATCATTCGTGAACGCCACGACTTCATCGGTGAAGTTCACCCATGGGGTGCCCGGGAGCATCTCGTACGGCGTGTAATTGGCGCCGGCGAACTCGACCTGCTGCTGGCCGGCAAACAGCACCATCTTCCAGTGCAGGATGCCGCTGGTGATCCGGTTGCGCATCGGAAGGCCGGCCGACGCGAGCTGATCGAGGGGCGGCTCGCAGGCCGAGTGCTCCTCGTTGCAGCGCGGATCGACCAAGAGCCGGATCTTCACCCCGCGCTGGTGTGCCGCGACGAGGGCATTGGAGTAGCGCGCATCGGTCATGGCCCAGAAGGCCATGTCAATCTCGACCGTTTCCTGCTGGATGAAGGTGAGGACATCGGCGCGGCAGTCCTCGAACGTCGGATCGCACAGGCGGGACTCCGAGGAGAGGGTCTGTGCGAACGCACCCCGTCCGACCAGGAGAACAAGTGCGGCAGCGACGAAGACACGCGCGCGCCTCTGAGTCAACGCGCTCGCGGTGTGTGCGAGGCCAATGCCAACCCTCGACGCTCCGCAGCGGCTGAAATCCCCGCCGCCGTGAGAAACTCGGCACGCGAAACTGGAAAACATTTTCCATCCCGTCCGCGAAAGACGCTTTGAGGTCACATACGCGGATTCTCACGCCTAACACAGGTGCGCGCCGAACAATAGCCCAACGGTATTCCAGTCACACGCTACGCCCAATTTCGGACGGCGCGATTGATCCACGCGGGACGTCTCTGAAACAATTCACCAATTCACCAATTCACCATTTCACCAATTGCCAGGAGTCCCCCGTGCGATTCATCCCGAAACCGACCATCATCGACTGCGTCGGCACGAAGCCGAAGCAGATCCAGGAGTTTGCCGGACGCGTCAATTCCGGCCATTCGTCGGTCAGCGTCGCGCGGATGGTGTCGCCGAGCGGCTGGCAGGAGCCCGGTCAGCGTCCGGCCTTCGAAGAGATCACCGTGGTGCTCAAAGGCCTGCTCCGCGTCGAGCATGAGAAGGGCGTCCTGGAGGTCAAGGCGGGGGAAGGCGTGGTGGCGAGCCCAGGTGAATGGGTCCGCTACAGCACGCCAGGCCCCGACGGCGCCGAGTATGTGGCCGTCTGCCTGCCCGCGTTCTCGCCCGAGACCGTCCATCGCGACGAGTAAGAGCGCGCGGAGAAGATCTCGCGCAGAGAGCGCAGAAAGCAGAGAGCGCGGAGGTGCCGGCAGGCGGAAGGCGGCCTTCGGCCGTCCGCAACGAATCGGGAAAGGACGGATCGCGAGTCGCTGGTGAGACTGAGGCGATTCGTGATCCGGCCTTTCTCGATTCGTTCCGCCGCGCGAAGCGCGGCGCGCCTGGCGGCTCTGCGCCCTCGGCCCTCGGCGCTCTTCGCGAGAGATCTTCCCCGCGCCCTCGCCTCCCTCCTTGACAACTTAGGAGAACGCACGTTATACCTAAGTGGTATAGGAGACGGCATGCCTGACGAAGCGGAGCTGCTGCCCGGCACCCTCGATCTGCTGATCCTCAAAGCGGTCTCGCTCGGGCCGCTGCACGGCTACGGCGTGCTGCTGCGCATCGAGCAGATCACGGGCGGCGCGCTGCTCGTCGAACAGGGCGCGCTCTATCCAGCGCTCTACCGCCTCGAGCATCAGGCGCTGCTCCGCTCGGAATGGGGCACGTCGGACAACAATCGCCGCGCGAAGTTCTATACGCTCACGCCCGCCGGGCGCCGGCGCCTGAAAGCGGAAACCGACAGCTGGAACCGCTCGGCGGCCGCCATGGCCGCTGCCCTGCGCGCACGGCCATCGGAGAGCTGACCATGTTCGCGCGCCTCACATCGTCGCTGCGCACGCTCATCCGCCGCGGCGGGTTCGAAGACGACATGGCCGACGAGATGCGCTTCCATCTCGAGGCCCGCACGGCCGATCTGATTCGCCGCGGCATGGCGCCGGACGCCGCCGCGCGACAAGCGCGGATCGAATTCGGCTCTCTCGAAAAGGCCAAGGATCGGGCGCGCGAGAGTTTCGGACTTCGTCTGATCGACGAAACGGCCGGCGACGTGCGTTACGCGCTCCGGACGTTCCGCCGCAACAAGGCGTTCGCGGCCACGGCTGTCATGACGCTCGCGCTTGGCATCGGCGCAAACACCGCGATCTTCAGCTTGATCGACGCGCTGCTGCTCCGCTGGCTGCCGGTCCGGGATCCGCAGCAGCTCGTGCAGCTCACCATCCAGTCGCCTAGCGTGTCCGTCGCGGGCGACAGCTTTTCCTATCCCATGGCGCGCGCGCTCGATCAGCACCGCGAGATCTTCGATGGCGTCGCCGGTTTCAGCGGCACCACGCTCGACGTCGGCGCGCCCGGTGCGGTAGTGGCTATGCCGGGCGCGATCGTGACGGGTGCCTATTACGAGACGCTCGGCCTTACGC
>JBOGIZ010000193.1:0-3385 GCA_050747805.1 Vicinamibacterales bacterium
GATCGGTCCAAAACACAGGAGACCGAGAGAGTGGAAGGAACACTTCCGGAACCGCCTTCGATCCGGCGCGCATGTCACCGACCACGCCGACGACCTCGTACCGCATGTCTGACGGCGTAGCGGGAACTCCGGGCACGGGCACGAGCAGCGGCTGGCCGAGCGGCGATTGATTCGGCCACAGTTTCCTGGCCAGCGTGCTGTTGACCACGGCTTCGGACGCGTTCCGATCTGCGAGGACACGACCGGCCAGCACCGGCACGCCCATCGTGTGAAAATAATCGTCGCTGCAGGCGCGAATTGCCGCACGCGTCGCGCGTGGCGACGATCCAGCCGCCGTGACGCTGGCGTCAGCCAGATAGCCGAGTGCACTACCCGGGTAGCCCGTGACTGCCGCTGCGGATTGGACACCCGGCAACTCTCTCACGCGTCGAAGCACGTCGCGATACAGCGTCACACTGTTGGCGGCATCCGCGTAGAGCGTTGTGTCGCGCTCATTCAAGAGCGGAACCGTGAAATGGGCCGTCCACAGATTCTTGCGCGCAAACCCGTAGTCGCGCCCGACAATGCTCGCGAACGTCTTCAGCATCAGCCCGCCGCCGACAAGCATCGCCACACAGAGCGCGAACTCAGCCACGATCAGCGTCGCGCGAAATCGCGGAGGAGGCGTCCTCGAGGTTGTCCCCGGTTCGCGCGGCAGGTCTGGACGGATGGGGACAGGATCGAGTGCCGGCGCGATTCCGCACACGATTCCCGTGAACATCGTCAGGCTCACGGCAGCCAGCAGCGCGGCGGCGCCGACCTGCACATGGTCGACGCGCGGCGTCGAAGCTGGCAGCAGGGCACTCAGCATGGGTGTGACCACCCACGCGACCGCCACCCCAAGCGCACCGCCAGCGGCCGCGAGTACGACGCTTTCCACGAGCGAGGAGCGAATCACATGCAGCCGGCGAGCGCCCAAGGCCACGTGGAGCGCGCGCGTGGCTCGCCGGGAGGATTGGCGCGCCAGAAGCAGCCCCGCGACATTCGCGCAGCAGACGAGCAGCAGCAACGTGACGCCGCCGAGGAGTGTGCCGAAGGCGGTGCGGTAACCGCCAAACACACGGTCGATCAATGGTGTCAACATGGCGCGCCACCCCTGACCGGCGGCGGGATCCGACTGTGCGAGCCCGCCGCTCACAGCCGCCATTTCGGCTCGAGCGGCATCGATTCGCGAGCCGCGTTTCAGGCGCGCAATCGCCCCATAGACGCGCTGCCGCCGGTCTGGAATTCTGAGGTGGGGCGTGAGCGGGATCCAGGCGTCCGCGCGGGCATCGGTGAACTGGACCGAAGGCGGCATGACCCCGATGACCTGCGCCGCCATTCCGAAGATCTGCAGACGTTGTCCGACGACTGCCGGATCCGCACCCCACGCACGACGCCAGAAGGCGTCACTGAGGATGACGACGGGGGCGGCATTCGCACGCTCGTCCGCGTCGACGAATGCCCGCCCCAAGCCTGGTTGGACATCGAGCACGGAGAACAGATTCGCCGTCGCAGCGTAGATCACAATCCGCCGCGGCTCTTCTCGCACCTTGATCGCCGTCGCCATGTAGCGGTAGCCTGCAACCGCCTCGAATGCGGACACGCGCGTCTGATACGCGCGCATCTCGGTCTCCGAGACGAACCCACTCCACGCGTTCTGCGACGTGTCGACGGAACTGATCGTCAGCAATTGCTCGGGATGTCCGAACGGAAGCGGCTTCAACCAGACACCGTAGGCGACCGCGAAGATCGTGGTGCAGGCGGCAATCGCCAGCGCCAAGGTCGAGGCGACCCCGAGCGCGAAGAGTGGCTCGCGCGTGAGAACGCGACAGGCCAATCTGATGTCACGAATCATTCCGAGTCACCTCGCGACTGAATTGCGGCGGGCTCTCGTACGCCACACGCGCGCCGGCACTCCCCGCGTCGAGCTTCTCGTTCAGCATCAACTACCGCGCTTCCTGTAGACGCAATTGCTTCTGGTACTGCAGCGGGCTTACGCCCGTGAGCGCGCGGAAATGCTGCCGGAAGGTCGATGGGCTCATGTGCGCCCGATCCGCCAAATCATCCCCCTGCAGCGGCTGCGCAAAATGTTGCTTGAGCCATGCCACCACCCTCGCAATCTGATGACCGGGGGACCCGGCGATGACGAGGCGACGGAGTTGCGGGCCGTGCGGACCGGTCAGCAGGCGAATGGTGATCTCCTGCTGGACGAGCGGCGCCAGGCGAGGCACCAGGGCTGGCTCGTCGAGGAGGTTGACGAAGCGTTGCTCGATGCGCTCGTCCGCGCGGCCGGCCGCCGACATCCGGCGACGTGCGCGCCCGGCCACCTTCGCGGTGGTCCGTTCGTCGACCGCGGCGCCGCCCTTTACCCGTCCCCGGAGCTCCGGAAAAATCAGATGAATCGCGGTGGCTTCGGCCGCCAACGCGGCCAGACGCTGTTTCGCACCGACTAACGCCCGTTTCCGAACGTGGCCCAATAGTGGGTCGTAGCGATCGTGCGAAGCAAGAGGCCAAGCTCTACCAGAGTTCGTCGCGAGATACTCACCGGTGCATCTGACGACGTTGGGCTCGCTGTCAGGCGTTGATCCCACAGGTTGTCGCACGCAAGACACACGAACCACCAGCCTCCCTCGGACTCGCCTGCGAGCAACCCCGCAGCAGGTCTCCGACACGAGGGGCATTCCCGCATGGTGGCCGGATGGACTGGCAAATCCGCCGCTCGCCGACCGCCGGCCCGAGAAGAGCGACGGTTCGATGTCCGTTGGTCCGCAGCGATCGTTGGCATAGGCAAGACCTCCTGGGATACGCCCGTGGATAGGGCTTGCTAATGTATCGGTCGCGCCGCCTGCGGGCATGAACGCAGATCGAATGCCTGGCCACGGTGAGACGCCCGTCGAACCCGACTGATGAGCCGGATACAGGAGCGCCGTTGATCTGGTCTCGTTCTTCTGGCGGAACCTACCGGCCTGCCGCCTCCGCCAGATTCCGACGCTGCGTTCCCTACGCGGCCAGTCGCATCACGCCATCGATCGGCCACTCCCACACAGAGTGGCGGATCCCGTTGGGGACGCCAACCACCGCTCGCCTGCGGCCACATTCGGTTCGCAAATCAACGAGCTGCGCAGTCGAAGGGCGTGAGGGCGTACCCGATCGGACGGCACCGTCGGCGCCAATGTTACGCGCGCAAGAGCCCGTCGAAATCCGCCTGGAGATCGCGCCCGCGATGGTATCCCCGCTGCGCAATTACGCGGAGCGCATCGCGGGCTCGGGCGAGATCCGTGGCGGATGCGCTGCGAAGCAGCGCCAGCAGGTCCGCAATATCCTGTGGACGGTTGATGTAGTCTCTGGCGAGCACCTTCAATGC
>JBOGIZ010000194.1:0-2920 GCA_050747805.1 Vicinamibacterales bacterium
CCCCACTCCGCACTCCGCCCCACGCACTTCGCTACTTCACCACCACAAACGGCAGATTCAGCTTCGCCGCGCGCTGATTGAGCGAGCCGACGTCGCGCAGGAGGACCGCCTGCTCGTCCTCGCCGAGCTGCGACAGGTCCTGCTCCTGCTCGCCGAGTACCTGCGTCATGCCCTCTGTCGGGACGCCTTCGCTCTCGACCGCCCAGGACATCAGCGGCGCGAGCCGCGAGTAGAGCCGCGTGCCGCCCTTCATCGCGAGGATGTCGTACACGACCTCGGCCGTCGGATTGTGCAGTTTGTCTTCGAGCGCGTCGATCTTCGCGATGGCAGCGTCGGAGTCCTTGATGAGCGACGCGACCTCCGGCTCCGACTTGTGGGGCTGCAGCGCGGCGTTGCGCGCCTTGAGCTGATCGCGGACCAGCCGGAGCTGATTGACCAGATCGGTCAGGTGCGAGACGTCGTCGCGCGCGCGGAGCGCGAACGCGGCCTGCGCCTCGAGATCGGCCTGCGACAGATCGCCGCGCGGATCGGGCAACACGCGGATCTGCGCGGTTTGCGAAGCGCCATCCGCCGAAATCTTCACTGTGTAGACGCCGGGCGCGACGCGCGGACCGACCGACGGATCGCCTTCGTCAATCTTGCCGTTCTTGATCAGTCGCGCGCCGTCGTAGCGCAGGTCCCAGACCGCGCGCTCGACGCCGGCCTTCTTCGGCAGCTCCGGCTTCGGCTTGCTCTCGAAATCGCTGGCGTTCATCTGCTCGCGCGGGGTGCTGCTGAGCGTGCGCACGAGCTGATTCTTCGCGTCGCGGACTTCCAGCGTCACGTCGCCCTTCGCTTCGTGCGCGAGTGTGTAATAGATCGACGCGCCTTCGGGCGGATTCGGGAACGCCCCGAGTCGCACCGTGTAGTTGCCCGAGCCGTAGCGCCAGAGGATCCCGTCCGCGGGCGCGAAGAGATGCAGGGGGTCGACCCCGATCTGATCCGTGTAGTCACGGATCGGCTGCAGATCGTCGAGGATCCACAGCGATCGTCCATCGGTCGAGAGGACGAGGTTGTCGTTCTTGACGATCACATCGGTGACGCTGACGGTCTGCAGATTCAGCTGCAGCGACTGCCAGGTCTGGCCGTCGTTGGTTGAAAACATCACGCCGCGCTCCGTTGCGACATAGAGCTGTCCCCGCTTCTTGGGATCCTCGCGCACGGAGTGGAGATAGGCGTCCTGGGAGAGTCCGGCGTCGAGGCGCTTCCACGTGCTGCCGAGATCAGACGTCTTGTACAGGTAAGGCCGCGTATCGTCGAGGCGATGCGCGTCGACTGTGATGTAAGCCGTATTCGCATCGAACGGCGATGGCTCGATCATGCTGATAGTGCCCCACGGCGGGATCCCGGACATCGCCGCCGTCACATCCTTCCAGCTCTTGCCGTCGTCTGTCGTCACGTGGACCAGGCCGTCGTCGCTTCCGGCCCAGATGAGACCTTTCTGCTTTGGTGACTCCGCGATGACAAACACAGTGTCGTACGTTTCGACGCCAGTGTTGTCGCCCGTGATCGGGCCGCCGGCCCACTTCTGCTTCGACTTGTCGTTGCGCGTGAGGTCGGGGCTGATCGCATCCCAGTGCTGTCCGCCGTCGTGGGTGCGGAAGATCACGTTCGCGCCGTGGTACATCGTGTTCGGATCGAACGGCGACACGGCGATCGGTGCCGTCCACTGGAAGCGGTACTTCATGTCTTCCGCCCCGTGGCCGGACGGATCCTCTGGCCAGGCGCTGACGTTGCGCGACTCGCGCGTGCGGTAGTCATAGCGCGTGAAGATGCCCAGATACTCGCCGCCGTAGACGATATTCGGATCGCCGGGGTCGGAGACGACCCAGCCGGCCTCGCCGCCGCCGACGTCGTGCCAGTCGGAGAGCGCGATGGTGCGGTCCATGAGACTGTTGCTCGGACCCTGCGCGGTGCCGAGGTCCTGCATGGATCCGGCAACCCAGTAGGGACGACGGCTGTCGGCCGACACGTGGTAGAACTGCGAAATCGGGAGCGGTGGCGTGAACCAGGTCTTGCCCCCGTCGCGGCTGATGTGGACGCCGCCGTCGTTCGAGACGATCATTCGCTGCGGATTCTTTGGATCGATCCAGATGTCGTGATTGTCGCCGTGCGGTACGCTTTTCACTTCATCGACGGTCTTGCCGCCGTCGATGCTGCGCAGCATCGGGACCTGCGGAAACCAGACGTCGTTTTCGTTGATCGGATTGACGGTGATCGTCGAGTAGTACCAAGCCCGCTGGCGCAGCGCGCGTGAGGGATTCTCGAGCTCCCAGGTGTCGCCTCCGTCGTCCGAGCGATAGAGCCCGCCGTTGTCGGCTTCGATGAGGGCGTAGACGCGATCGCCGTCCGACGGCGCGACCGCGACACCGACCTTGCCCCAGATGCCGTCCGGAAGCCCGTGGCCCGTGAGCTGTTTCCACGTGTCGCCGCCATCGTGCGAGATGTAGAGGCCGCTGCCCGGGCCGCCGCTCTGCAGATCCCACGGAGACCGGCGCGCCTGCCAGAAGCCGGCAAAGACGATCGACGGCGTCGACGGATCGATGGCGACATCGGAGCATCCGGTATCGGCGTCTTTCTTCAGTACCTGCTGCCAGGTTTTGCCGCCGTCGGTCGTCCGATAGAGGCCGCGTGCGGGACTTGCCGCCCACGTGTCGCCGAGCACCGCGGCAAACGCGACGTTCGCGTCGCGCGGATCGACGGCCATCGTGCCGATCTGTCCCTTCTGCGTCCAGACGTGCGTCCACGTCTTGCCGGCGTCGACGGATTTGTAGATGCCGTTGCCATCGCCGACGTTGCCGCGGATGTTCGCTTCGCCGGATCCGACGTAGATCACGTTCGTATCGCTCGGGTTTAAGTTTATCTATGCGATCGACGATAG
>JBOGIZ010000195.1:0-3406 GCA_050747805.1 Vicinamibacterales bacterium
GCCGGCCGCTTCGCCCCTCGACTCCCCCGACACCGTCGCTCGCTCGCCGGCTTCGTTCGGCTCCCTCCGCTCCGGTGGCTCGTTCGCTGCCGCTCACTCGCGCTGCCGGCGGAGGTCGATCCACAACACAGCCACTTCGCGCCGCATAATCAGAGGCGTGACAGCCGTCGATGATTTCGACTTTGCGCTTCCGTCCGAACTGATCGCCCAGGATGCAGCACCGCGCGGTGAATCGAGGCTGCTCGTGCTCGATCGCGCGGCCGGCTCGCGCACCCACGCATCGGTCCGCGACCTTCCCCGTTTTCTGAGGGCCGGCGACCTGCTGGTCGCCAACGACACCAAAGTTTTCCCCGCGCGGCTGATCGGGCGGCGTGTGCCCTCCGGCGGGGTCGTCGAGTGCGTGCTGCTCGCTCGGGAAGAGCGTACCGGCGGCTCGGAGGTCTGGAGCGCTCTCATGCACCCGGGCCAGAAGCTGAAGCCGGGCGCCACGGTGCGGTTCGAGTCCGGCGCCTCCGCGCTGATGGCCGAAGTTCTCGAGCGGCAGTTCTTCGGGCGCCGAACGATCCGGCTCTGGTCGCAACATGGAGACGACATCGACACACTCGTCGATCGCATCGGGCGGGTGCCGCTGCCGCCCTACATTCACCGATCCGACACCGATGCCGATCGCGAGCGGTATCAAACCGTGTTTGCCTCGCGCCGCGGATCCGTCGCCGCGCCGACGGCAGGCCTGCACTTCGATCGCGCGCTGCTCGACGCCGTCGAGCGCGCGGGCGTCGAGCGCGCCACGATCACGTTGCACGTGGGTTATGGCACGTTCAAGCCCGTTCGCGCGGCGCAGGTCGAGGACCACGTCGTCGACCCGGAACCGTACGAGATGAGCGCTGCCGCTGTCGCCGCCATCAACCGGGCACTCGCGGATCGCCGGCGCGTGATCGCGATCGGCACGACGACGACGCGGGCCCTGGAAGATGCCGCGCAGCGCGGCGATGGTCGGGTGACCGCCGGTCGCGCGGACGCCGGTCTGTTCATCCATTCCGCATTTCGTTTTCAAGTGATCTCCGGACTGGTCACGAACTTTCACCTTCCGCGATCGTCGCTGCTGATGCTCGTCGCGGCATTCGGCGGGCGTGAGCACGTGCTGGCGGCGTATCGAGACGCGATCGCCCGGCGGTATCGTTTCTACAGCTACGGCGACGCCATGCTCGTGATTTGAAAACGGCCGAGCCGGCGTCACCGTCGCGGCCACCCTGATCAGCTATAGTCGGCCCGTGAGATTGCCGTACGAGGCGTTCGATGTCTCAGGTGTGCGGACGTACGCGCTGGCCTCGCGCAAAAGCAAGGTGCACGCAGCCGATTTCGCCCGGCCGTTCACGCCGGGAACCGGCGTTCGGGGACTTCTCGACGCGATGCCGTCGATTCTCGGCGCTGCCGATCTCAAGGCGGTCGTCACGGCGCTGCGCGGAGCTCGAGACGGCGGCCGCGCCATCGTCTGGGGGATTGGCGCGCACGTGCTCAAGACGGGACTGTCCCCGGTCATCGTCGATCTGATGGAGCGCGGGTTCGTCTCGGCGATCGCGTTGAACGGCGCGGGCGTCATCCACGATTTCGAAATCGCCCTGGCGGGCTCGACGTCGGAAGATGTCGACGAGGCGCTCGGGCCGGGGCGCTTCGGCATGGCGGAGGAGACAGGGCGGCTGCTGAATCGCGCGATCGTCGCGGGCGTCGCGCGCGGGTACGGACTCGGACAATCCGTCGCCGCGTACCTCGCGGCGGAACGTCCGCCGCATGCGGCGCTTAGTGTGATCGCGTCGGCCGCACGGCTCGAAATCCCCGTCACCGTGCACGTGGCCATAGGGACCGACATCATTCACATGCATCCGGACGCGTCCGGCGCCGCGATCGGCGAAGGAAGCCTGCGCGATTTCCGCTACTTCGTCTCGAACATCGCACGACTCGAACGCGGCGTGTATCTCAATTGCGGATCCGCGGTGATCCTGCCCGAGGTGTTCCTGAAGGCTGTCGCGCTTGCGCGCAACACCGGGCGTTCGCTCGACGGGCTCACGACTGTGAATCTCGACTTCATGCGCATGTACCGCGCCCAAACCAACGTCGTCACACGCCCGGTCGAAGGCATCGGGAAGGGCTATTCACTGGTGGGGCACCACGAGATCCTGATCCCGCTGCTCGCCGCTGCCCTGATCGAGGCGTAGCCTGGAACCGACCGTGAATCTCGAACCCGCAACCAGCCGTGAACCCGTAACCAACCCGGTAGTGTCGCACTTAGGCTGAGCCTCTTTCGCTCATCTCTGCGGGCATCGGCGCTTCCGCCTGTTCGATGAGCGCCACCAAATCCGCCATCTCGAACACCCGATCCGCGAGTCCGGCCTGCATCGCCGGAGTCACGCGAAGCGTCTTGTGAACCTTCATCCAGTTGTACCAAACCGAGTATAGAGCCACCATGTGCGAGTGGTTCTCCACCTTCTTGGAAAACCCGTTGGTCAGTCGCGTGAAGCGACGCATGTGCATCCGCATGGTCAGGTTCGCGCGTTCAACAAACGATGTGGAGATGTGCTTTGGATTCGGGTTGTCCCTTATGACCTCCTTTGTCGCGCTCGTGAACTTCGCCGGCGAGTAGCGCGACGACGCCGCCTTATCAGCGAATGGGCTGGAGTAGTGCTTTTGGATCATCCCGAAATCGACATCGATGCCGAAGGCGTGATCGACCGCATCGATGTACCAGGACAGGCCGTCCGTCGTGAGCTGCACGCGATTGGCGAGCCGTGAGCAGACGTCTTTCATGAACTCGTAGCAGTTGTGCGGACCACGCGATCCGACGAGAAACGAGACGAGCAGCTTCGAGTCCGCGTCGAGTGCCGTCCACGTCCAGCAGTCGCCCCAGCCGTCCGCCTTCTGCTCGGGGGTGACGTTCTTCGCCTTCGCGCCTACGAAGGCCCAAATCTCGTCACACTGGACGCGCTTCGATTTGATGCCACGCACGTTCTCGTCGTGAAAGGCCGCACAGACAAGACCGGCATCCACGAGCAGCTTCGTGACCGTATTGATCGATACGTCCGCCAGCCTGGAAACGGACCGCATCGCGTTTCCCTCGCAAAGCAGCGAGAGTATCTGCACGCGTTTCGCAGCAGGCAGTCTGTTCATGAGCTAATCATAATGAACTTTGTGCTTAACGTCAAGCATTATGTTCTATTAGATGCATCGAAACCTCCTCCTTGAAACCGAACGGCTGCGTTTGACGTCAATACGCTTGTTGCTATAAAAGATAACAGAACAACAGCCGCAAGGTCGAGGTAATGGCGAAGCGGCGAGAGGCTGTCGGTGGCTCTGTGAGGTGATTCGTCTGGGTGTCCAACTACACCTGAACGGGGCTAAGGCACGTATATAC
>JBOGIZ010000196.1:0-6745 GCA_050747805.1 Vicinamibacterales bacterium
GATGAACTCGAGGCCCGCGACCCTTTTGCCAGCCTGCGCACCACCGTCCGGCGGCGCCTGCCTGACATTCCCTTCGCGCCGAGCGATGAAGACGACGGAACGTAGGCCATCCGCCCGGTTGCACATGGGACACTGGCAGGACGAGGAAGAGATTAAAGCCGAGTTGAGGGTGCTCACACGCCAGCTCAAAGAGCTTCGCGAGGAGCTGCAGAACCTGGTCACTCCGCCCAGATCGAATCCATCGCGCGCGTTCTTGCACCGCAAGGATTGGCCGTCGGAAACGCCCGACGAGGCCGAGACTGCCGACGATCGCAGCCGGATCAGTAAAGACGAGCCGAAAAGGCGTTAGGCTGTGGCCTGACGCGATGTCGGGCTTTCCTGTCGATCGGCGCCGTTTCCTGTTGCAGTCGCTCGCCGTCGGCGCCTCGCTTCGAACTGGCGCGGCGCTCGCGGTCGGACCCTCGCCTCGCGCGTCTCGGCTCATCCTGCTCGGCACGGCTGGCGGCGCGACGCCGAAGAAAACGCGCGCGGCCCCGGCGCAGATCATCGTCGTCGGCGATCGCGGCTACGTCGTCGACTGCGGCAATGGCGTCGCACGGCAGATGATGCTCGCGGACGTCTTCGGCACGCTCCGGCACGTGTTCATCACGCACCACCATTCGGATCACAACGCCGATTATGGCAATCTCCTGCTGCTCGCGTGGGCGACCGATCTGACCACGCGCGTCGACGCCTGGGGACCGCCGCCGCTCGCGAGGATGACGGATCTCTTTTTCGCGATGAACGCCGTCGATCTCGAGGTCCGGGAGAAAGACGAAGGCAGACCGCCGCTCCGGCCGCTCGTGCACGTCCACGAGATCGCGCGCGCGGGCTCGGTGATGAAGGACGACCGCGTGACGGTCACGTGCGCTGTCGTGCAGCACCCGATGATTCCCCTGGCGTTTGCGTACCGCTTCGACTGCCCCGACCGCGCGATCGTGTTCTCCGGGGACACGCGTCCGACCGACAGTCTGATCGCCCTGGCGCGCGGAGCCGACGTGCTCGTGCACGAAGCGCTCTGGCTGCCCGCCGCCCCGGGGACGCCCGGATCCGCGCTGCGGCGCCACATCCTCGATAGTCACACGAGCGTCGAAGACGCGGGACGTACCGCGGCCGCGGCCGGCGTGCACACGCTGGTGCTGTCGCACTTGGTCCCCGCCGAGACGCCGCACATTTCCGACGATCAATGGCTCGCCGGCGCGCGTACGCACTTCGACGGCAGAATTATCGTCGGCCGCGACCTCCTGGAGATTTGACACACGATGGCAGCACCGCTTCCCGTCCACGGCCTGCACCACATCACCGCCATCGCCGGTCCGGCGCAGGAGAATCTCGATTTCTACTGCGGCATTCTCGGCATGCGCCTCGTGAAGCGCAGCATCAATCAGGACGATCCGGGCACGTATCATCTGTTCTACGCGGACGCGGAAGGACACCCGGGGACCGATCTGACGTTTTTTCCGTGGGCGCACATGGCGCCGCCGCGCCTCGGATACGGTCTTGCGGTCGAGGTCAGCCTCGAAATTCCCGCCGGGAGCCTCTCGTGGTGGGGTACGCGCCTCGACAAATACGGCTTCACGATCGGCTCCATGGAATCCCGGTTCGGCGATCGCGTGCTGCCGGTCGCGGATCCACACGGTATGCGCCTCGGGCTGACGGAGCGTGCCTCGGCCGGCACACGACCGTTCAGTCCGTGGGAGGAGAGTCGTGTTCCGGTCGAACGTCAGGTGCGCGGGTTGTACGGCGCGCGCATCTGGGAGCGGGACGCCGCGTCGACCGGCAACTTTCTGACAGAGACGCTTGGCTTCCGGCTGCTCGGACGCGAGAACGGATGGAGCCGCTACGGCTTCGCCGACGCGACGGGCATCGTCGACGTCAAGGAGATGGCGGAGACGCGCCGAGGCGCGTGGGGCGTCGGCGCGGTGCATCATCTCGCGTGGGCAGTCCGCGACGAAAACGAGCAGCTCGCCCTGCGAACACAGATCGAAGCCTCCGGCGCACGCGCCACCGATGTGATCGATCGGTTCTGGTTCAAATCGGTCTATTTCAAGGAACCTGGCGGCGTGCTGTTCGAGATCGCGACCGAAGGGCCGGGGTTCGCGGTCGATGAAGACGCCGCGCACCTCGGCGAGTCGCTGGTACTGCCGCCGTGGTTCGAGGCCAGGCGCGGCGAGATCGAGCGCGTGCTGCCGCCGCTGCTGCTGCCGCATACATGAGTACAGAGCTCGGATTCGTTCACGTCTTCCGTCCAGCCACCGATCCCTCGGCTCCGACGCTCCTGCTGCTTCACGGCACGGGCGGCGACGAGCGCGACATGCTGCCGATTGGAGCCGTCGCGCCTGGCGCGGCGCTGCTCAGTCCGCGGGGACAGGTCCTCGAAAACGGAATGCCGCGCTTTTTCCGGCGGTTGGCAGAGGGCGTGTTCGACGACGCCGATGTCCGTCGGCGCGCCGGCGAGCTGGCGCGCTTCGTCGCCGACGCGGCCGTCCGGTACCGCTTCGACGCCGCGCGCGTGGTAGCGGTCGGCTTTTCGAATGGCGCGAACATCGCCTCGGCGATGCTGCTGCTCGATCCGGGCACACTTGCCGGCGCCGTGCTGTTCCGCGCGATGGTTCCGATCGTGCCGGACCCGCTGCCGGATCTGCGCCGGGCACACGTGCTCATCTCGAACGGGCGAAGCGATCCGCTTGTCGCGCCCGACGAGACCGAACGGCTGGCGGCGCTCTTGCGCAGCGCCGGTGCGGACGTCAGTCTCGAGTGGCAGCCGCTTGGACACCAGCTGCTGCCGGGCGACTTCGAAGGAGCGCGGATCTGGCTTCGCTCGCTCCGCTTTACATAGAATGGAAAGATGAGCGACAAAGACGCCGTCACACATAAGGGGATCCGGCGATGGGTGGACGAGGTTGCGGCCATGACCCGCCCGGATCGCATGCATTTTTGCGACGGATCGGACGCTGAACGCGCACAGCTCGTGCGCGAGTGCCTCGCCGCGGGCGAACTGATCGAACTGGATCAACAGAAGCTGCCCGGCTGTTACCTCCATCGGAGCGCGCCGCACGACGTGGCCCGCACCGAGCATCTCACCTACGTCTGCACGGCGCAGAAAGACGACAGCGGGCCGAACAACAACTGGATGCCGCCGTCGGACGCGAAAACGAAGTTGACGCCGCTCTTCACCGGCGCGATGAGCGGCCGGACGATGTACGTGGTGCCGTTTCTGATGGGGCCGCCGGGATCGCGGTTCTCCAAGGTCGGCGTCGAGATCACCGACAGCAAGTACGTCGTGCTCAACATGCGCATCATGACGCGCGTGGGCGCGCCGGCGCTGGAGCATCTGGGCGGCGCCGACGATTTCACCCGATGTCTTCACTCCGTCGGCGATCTCAGCCCCGAGCGCCGCTTCATCATGCACTTCCCAGAGGAGAACACCGTCTGGTCGATCGGCTCCGGCTACGGCGGAAACGCGCTGCTCGGCAAGAAGTGCATGGCGCTGCGGCTGGCGAGCTGGCTCGCGCGCAAGGAAGGCTGGCTCGCCGAGCACATGCTGCTGCTCGGCGTCGAGGATCCGCAGAAACGCATCCGTTATATCGCGGGCGCGTTTCCGTCGGCGTGCGGCAAGACGAACATGGCGATGCTGATGCCGCCCAAATCGATGCCCGGCTGGAAGACGACGACCGTCGGCGACGATATCGCGTGGATCCGTCCGGGCTCGGACGGGCGGCTGTGGGCCGTCAATCCTGAAGCGGGATTCTTCGGCGTCGTGCCCGGAACGAGCCACAAGACCAACGGGACGGCGTTCGACATGATCCAGCGCAACACGATCTATACGAACGTGGCGCTCCGGCCCGACGGCACGCCGTGGTGGGAAGGCCACGATGATCCGGCGCCGCCGCAGGCGCTAGACTGGCAGGGACGCCCGTGGACGCCGGCATCGACCGAGAAGGCGGCGCATCCCAACAGCCGCTTCACGACGCCCGCGACGCAGTGCGCGACGCTCTCGCCGGAATTCGACAATCCCAACGGCGTGCCGATCGACGCGATTCTGTTCGGTGCCCGGCGTCAGCGCCGCGTGCCGCTTGTCTACGAAGCGCGCAACTGGCAGCACGGCACGTTCCTCGGCGCGACGCTCTCATCCGAAACGACCGCTGCCGCGACCGGCAAGGTCGGCGTGCTGCGGCGCGACCCGATGGCGATGTGGCCGTTCTGCGGCTACAACATGGGCGACTATTTCCAGCACTGGCTCGACGTCGGCGCCAATCTCGCGAAGCCGCCGAAGATCTTCCGCGTGAACTGGTTCAGAACCGACGAGGCGGGACGGTTCCTGTGGCCCGGGTTCGGCGACAACCTGCGCGTGCTCAAATGGGTGCTCGAGCGCGCCGAGGGCGGCGGCAAGGCCGCCGACACGGTGCTCGGGGGGGTGCCGACGCCCGACGCCATCGATCGAACGGGATTGCATCTGCCGGATGCCGACATGGCGGCGCTGCTGAAGGTGGATCCCGCCGAATGGGTCGAGGCGGTGGCCGGGCAGGAGGATCTCATCCAGATGTTCGGCTCGCACATGCCGCAGGCGATCCGCGCCGAGCACGACGAACTGGCGCGCCGGATCAACACCGCGATTACGCCGGCCGATCTGATCGGACGCGACAGCGGCTAAGGGCGCACTTTCAGGATGCGGTACTCGGGCCCCGGATGATCGTCCGAGGGCTCGATGTCCGCCACTTCGTCGGTTGCCGCGAACAACCGGGTGTACTGCGTGTACGCGTCGGCGTTGAACCCGGGATCGCGCAAGAACGGACCGTAGCACGCCGAGGAGGCGACCAGATACATGGCGCCTTCGTCGGCATATTCCTGCGCCGTCTTCTGCCGCAGCTCACGAATCGTCTCGCTGCGAAACGGCCCATACGCGAGCACCAGATCTGCGCCCTCGACAACGATCAACTGGTCAGGTGTGACGTGCTGCGCGAGCCAGGCGTACGTTAGCGCCTGCGTGCTCTGCTTTAGGAGAGAACGATCGAAGCTCGCTGATGTCGCCGCCGGCATGGCGAGGAGAAGAGCCGCCAAGACAAGCGCCGCCGCGCGGCGACTCTGCGGCCGGGCGACCCATTGGAGCGCTGTCCACATCCGGGCGGCGGCGGAAGCGACGAAGAGGCAGACGAACGGCGTCAGCGGCAGAGCATATCGACCGAACACGATGCCGGACTGCCGTGCGAGCAGCGCGAAGAACGCCGCGACGAACACGAGCGAGAGCGCCGCGGCCACGCGCGTCCGGCTTTTTGTCAGGTCGACGCAGACGATGACCAGCCCCGCAGCCGCCGCGGCGGCCGCCGGCCACGACAGCGCGTTCCGCAGGTGTTTGAGATACGTGAGCCACGCCGGCGGACCGCCCGTGGGTGCGTACATCCCGGCGAGTCGTCCGAAGCCATTCAGAAAATCCGGAAGATCGAGCACCACATACGGGCACGCGATCACGAACGCGAGCGCCGCTGCACTCAAGGCGTATCCGATCGCGCGCGCCCGCGAGCCTGCCGCGGCCGGCGTCAGCAGCGCCGCCGTCAGCGGCATCAGCAGCGACACTGCGCCCGGATACTTCATCGCGGCGGCGAGTCCGGCAGCGGCGCCCGCGTATGCGAACGTCCTGGCGCGCCCATCCTCGTGCGCCCGCCGCGAGAGCAGCAGCGTCAACGTGACGAAACACGTGAGCGGAACGTCCGTGAGCGCAAAGTGGGATTCGCGCACGTGCAGCGGCATGACGGCCATGAGGGCCGCCGCGAGCAGCGCGGGGCCGTCGCCCCAGCCGCGCGCACACCGATACACGAGCGCGACGGTAAGTGTGCCGAAGAGCGCCGTCAGCCCGCGCGCCCACAGGTAGCAATCCGCCGCCGAGAACTGATTCAAACTGGCCCAGCGGCCCGCCATCGCGCCGGTCAGGAAGCGTGCGACGCCGACGACGACCTGGAGATAAATGTATAGCGTCGGATAGTCGAAGAAGTGCGGGTTGAAATCGCCCGTCTTCATCATGATGACGGCGCGGTTGACGAGCTGCGGCTCGTCGACGCCGATGCCGTAAGGAATGCCTGCGCCAAGACCGATCACTCGAACGACGGCCGCCACGACCAGGATGATCGCCAGGATCGCGGAGGCGCGCCTCAATGCGCTCCGTCCTTCGGCGCGTCCAGCTTCACGATCGTGATCGGTGGACCCCAGCGATCCGCGGCCGGCGCGATTTGGAAGACGGTCCGCCCTTCGGCGATGTACGGCGCGTAGCGCGGGGGATTCGCGGAACTGATGATCAGATAATCGGCGTGCGCCGGATACCAGTCCGGCGGGTGATCCACCAGCAGCTCCGTTGGCACGACTCGAAAGGCCGCCTCCTCGAGATACGTCGGCCCGCTGCTCTCAACGGCGATGCGGGACTGCGGCGCCGCCGCACTCCTCAACCACCTCACGGCAAGCTCTCGCGTGTCCGCGCGCTTCTGCTGGTCCAGCCATTTCACCGTCACGACGACAGGCGCCCAGAACAGCACGAACGCAATGACAACCGCCGGCCCCCACGCGTACTCCCTCCGTGCGAGCCGCGGCACGCGGTTCCGAACCAGCGCGATGGCGTCGAGCACGGCGAGCGACGAGAGCAGGCACATCATCGGAAGGAGCGGCAACGCATACCGCGCGAAGACGGGCCAGTGCGTCGCCAGCGCATAGAAATAGG
>JBOGIZ010000197.1:0-1947 GCA_050747805.1 Vicinamibacterales bacterium
ACACGACGCGGCTCGCGTCAAGTCCCGCCGACATCTGGCGCGATATCGCCGCCACCAACGACGACGTGCTGCGCGCGGCGCTCGACGCGTTGATCCACACGCTGACCGGGCTGCGCGACTCGCTCACGAGCGGCGAGGTGCTCGACGCGGTCTTCACATCCTCATGCCGTTGGCGCGCCGCGCTCGATCGGGCCGACCCGCCTCAGCAATAGCGCGGGGACCGCGAATGCCTCAAGCATATGCTAACATAAACATATGAAGCGTACCACCATATACCTCGACTCCGAGCTGGAGGTGCGGCTGAAACTCGAGATGCAGCGACGGAAGCAGCCGATGGCAGTACTCGTTCGCGAGGCGGTTGAGGCGTACCTGGCTGGAGCCCCGGCCGCCGGACCCCCGGGTGCCGGCGCGTTCGCGAGCGGACGCCGCGACACCGCCGAACGCGTCGACGCCGCGCTCGAAGAGACGGGGTTTGGCGCGGCCCGCGCGAAGCGACGCCGAACCGGACGGCGGCGGCCGTCGCGGCGCTCCGCGTGAGTCTGCTCCTCGACACCGGCATCGTCTACGCGTACTACGACCGCAGCGATCGGTGGCACGCGCGCGCCCGTGCGCTCGTGCAGGGCCGCGAGCGCGCGCTGATCCTGCCCGCGCCCGCCATCGCGGAAATCGATCACCTGCTCGGCCAACGACTTGGCCCGGCCAGCCGCATGGCTTTTTACTCGGGCATGACCGACGGGCACTACTTCGTCGCCGACCTGCCGAGAACGGCGTACGCGCGGGTCCGCGACATCAACCGGCAATTCGAGGATCTCGATCTCGGCTTTGTCGACGCGGCCGTCGTGGCGATCGCGGAGGCGCTGACGGTCCGGCGAATCGCGACCACCGACCGCCGCCATTTCGCCCCGCTGGCGGCGCACTTCTCGCTGGAACTGCTGCCATAGAATCGGTCCGATGGCGCCAATCTGGACTCCATCGCCGGAGCGCATCGCGCGCGCGAATCTCACGCGATTTATCGAACTCGTCAATCGGCGACATGGTTTGACGATCGCGAGCTACGGACCGCTGTACGAGTGGAGCTGTTCGCGCCCGCTCGAGTTCTGGAGCGCGGTGTGGGATTTCGCCGGCATCCGCGGCTCGAAAGGCGAGCGCGCTGCGGTCGACGTCGACCGCATGGATCCTGGCGCGCGGTTTTTCCCGGATGCGACGTTGAACTTTGCCGAGAATGCGCTCGCCGGCGACGGCGATGCTCCAGCGATCGTGTTTCGCTCGGAGTCCGGACTGCGGCGGAACCTGTCGTGGCGTGAACTCCGCGTCGAGGTCGCGGCGTTCGCCGCGGCGCTCAGCGCAATGGGTGTACGCCGCGGCGATCGCGTCGCCGGGTATCTGCCCAATCTGCCCGAGACGGTCGTCGCGGCGCTGGGCGCGTCGTCGATCGGCGCAGTCTGGTCATCGTGTTCTCCGGACTTCGGCGTGCAGGGGCTTGTCGATCGATTCGGACAGATCGAGCCGCGCGTGCTGGTGTGTGCGGACGGCTACGTCTACGGCGGCAAGGCATTCGATTCGCTCGCCCGCGTCCGCGACGCGCTGGATCGCCTGCCGACGGTGGAGCGAACGGTTGTCGTCCCGTACGCGCACGAGAAGCGGGCGCTCGATGGCGTCCGCTCGGCGGCGGCGTGGTCGGATTTCGTGGGGCCGCACACAGGCGCAGCGCTCGCGTTCGAGCCGCTCCCGTTCAACCATCCGCTCTACATCCTCTACTCGTCGGGCACGACCGGCGTCCCCAAGTGCATCGGCCACGGCGCCGGCGGCACGCTCATTCCGCATCTCAAGGAGCATCAGCTCCACTGCGACATCCATGCTGGCGACCGCGTGTGCTACTTCACGACCTGCGGCTGGATGATGTGGAACTGGCTCGTCACGGCGCTGGCGTCGCGCGCCGCGATTCTC
>JBOGIZ010000198.1:0-4845 GCA_050747805.1 Vicinamibacterales bacterium
GTGCGGGGTGCGGGGTGCGGGGTCGATACTCCCGCTTAGTATAATGGCCGTATGGGTTTGACCACGGCCATTCATATCGCGCTCATCGCGCTTCGTCGCAACCTTCTTCGCACCATGCTCACGATGCTGGGCATGATCATCGGCGTCGCCGCCGTCATCGCCATCGTCGCGCTCGGCCGCGGCGCCGAGGACAGCATTCAGGCCAATATCAAGGCCGCGGGCACCAACATGATCATCGTGAGCGCTGGCAACTGGACGCAGGGGGGCGTGCGTCTGGGGATGGGCGCCTCGAGCAAGTTGACCGCCGGCGACGCCGACGCCATCAAAGCGCAGGTCGCCGGTGTGCAATACGCCGCGCCCGGCGTGCAGACGCACAAGCATGTCATCGTGGACGGGCAGAACTGGTCCACGTCGATTCAGGGCACCGGGCCCGACCTGCCGAACATCCGCAGCTGGCCGCTGCAGTACGGCGATTTCTTCAGCGCGATTGACGTCCAGGCGGACGCGCGCGTCGCGGTGCTCGGCTCGCTCGTGCGCGATCAGCTCTATGGTGCGGACGTCAATCCTCTCGGCACGACGATCCGCATCGGCACCGAGCCGTTCAAAGTTGTCGGCGTGCTGACGTCGAAAGGGGAGTCGTCGGGCTGGCAGGATCAGGACGATGTGGTGTTCGTGCCGTATACGACGGCGCAGAAGAAGCTTCTGGGGGTCACGTACCTCAACAACATCACGCTGTCGGCAATGACGGAGGCGCAGGTGCCGATGGTCACCGAGAACGCAGCGAACGTGCTGCGACGCCGCCACAAGATCGGCCCGGGCGACAACGATGACTTCCGCGTGCGGAACATGGAAGAGATCTCCGACGTCAGGAGCGAGGCGACGCAGACGATGACGTCGTTTCTCGCAAGCATCGGGGCGGTGTCGCTGCTCGTCGGGGGTATCGGGATCATGAACATCATGCTCGTGTCGGTCACCGAGCGTACGCACGAGATCGGGATCCGTGTGGCGATCGGCGCGCGCGGCCGCGACGTGCGGCGCCAGTTCCTGATCGAGGCGCTGCTGATCGGCATCGCGGGCGGCGTGCTCGGTATTCTGGCCGGCATCGGCGCATCACGGATCTTCACCGACGTTTTCGCGTGGCCGACCGACGTGTCGACCGGCGCGATGCTCGTCGCCGTCGGCTTCGCCGGCGCGATCGGCGTGTTCTTCGGGTGGTATCCGGCCACGAAGGCGGCCGCGCTGGATCCGATCGAAGCGCTGCGGTTTGAAGGGTGACGCCTGTCGTCGTCGTCAATGACGAATGCTGAATGCTTCTGAGGGGCGTGGAGGCCGAACCATGCGGCCGAATGCAGAGACGTTGGGACGGATCAGGGCATACGTCCTCGTGGGTGTCGGCGTGTTCGCTCTCATTGCTTACCTTTTATCGCGGTAAGCCGATTATTCTCGGTGAGCTGCGGTTCGGCATCCTGCTCCTGGCGCGAGGACGGCGCCGCGCACGGCTGGAGCGGTGGTTCCGCGCTGGGGTCGAACGATTGCGCTGCCTGCCCTGGGACGCGGCGACGGGCCTGCGATGGGCGCAGCTGCTGGCCTCCCTGCGCGCCGCTGGCCGGGCCGTGCCGATCAAAGCGGCCTCATCGCGGCGCCGGCGCGCGTGCACGGACTGACGATCGCCACGCGCAATTGGCGCGACTTCGAAACGTGCAAGGTCGATGTCGTGAATCCGTTCGACGAGGCGAATGCCTGACGACAGGCGATGCTGACGATCGCAGGAATGAGAGCGTTTCACGCCGCGCTGCGCAGGAACCACCTATCCAGGACGACGCGGCGCGTGAAGGTCGGCGAGCCGAGCAGCCAGCGGCCGACCGGCCGCGTGAGGGCCGGAGGGAGCCGATCGGCGAGACTCGCCGGCGGCGTGCGTTCGGCGAGATACGCCTCGTACGGCTGCAGATCCGCGGCGCTCGTGCCGCGCGCGGCCTGCAGCGTGCCCGCGGCGGCGATGCCAGATTCGATCGCCGGACGGATTCCTTCGCCGCTTTCCGGATACGCGAGTCCCGCTGAATCGCCAATCAGCATCAATCCATCCAGCACGCGCGGCGTCGTGACGCTGCCGGCGAGCAGATATGCGTGGCCGCGCCATTTCGTCGTCGTCGCCGCGTCGGGAATGCGTCCCGTCGCGTGGAGCCAATCGGTGAACGCACGGACCTGTGCGGGGAACTCGCGGTCGTCGCGGCGGCCGAGGCCGACATTCAGATGCGCGCCTTTGCGCACGCACCAGCCGTAGCCTTCGAGATCGCCGCAGAAATACAGCTCGGGAGATTCCTCGGCCACGCGGCACGACGCGTCTGGGGGAAGTGGAATCTCCAGCTCCTGCGCGACGACGAGCCCGCCGTCGCGATACGTGCGGCCCACGTGCCGCGCGATGGGACAGAAGTGACCGCCCGCGCCGACGAGTACGCGCGCCTCGATCTCGCCGTTCAGGATCCATCGGTCGCCGCGGCGCTCGATCGTTTTCACCGGCGTGTTCATAAGGACGCGCGCGCCGGAGCGCGTCAGCAGATAGTCGTCGAATTCGCAGCGGCGGATTGCATAGCTGACGGGCTCGCGGTACATCGTCTCAACCGGCGGCCCGTCGACCACGCTGGTGCGAAATCCGCGGATCGGCTGGAGCGTGAGTCCGCGCGCGCAATAGTCATCGAGATCGAGCTCGAGCGCCCGGACGACGGGCGGCGTGATCCAGCCGGCGCAGATCTTGTCGCGCGGGAAATGTGCGCGATCGATGACGACCACGTCCGCGCCGCCGCGCCGGAGCGCCCACGCGCAGCTGGATCCGGCGGGACCGCCGCCGACGATGACGATGTCAGCGGGCATGGCGACGAGGGGACCGGTCCACCCCCCCGAACATCTGGGCGCTTGCGGGCGGCGCGAAGACCACCTGATAGAGCTGCAGCGATCCGGTGATGAAGCCCGCTTGCGATCCGGCGAGATAAAGCTGCCAGGCGCGCGCGAATGCGCTGCCGAACTGCTGCTCGACGCCCGCTCTCGCGGCTTCGTACCGGCGGCGCCAGTGATCGAGCGTGCGCGCGTAATGCGGACGCAGGTTCTCGATGTGATGGACGTCCATGCCCGCGGGACGGAGCACGAGGTCGCCGACTTCCGTCAGCGCCGGCGGGTACGCGCCCGGGAAGATCCGGTGGCGGATCCAGGCGTTCAGCGGACGCGGCGCGTCGCGGCCGATGAAGTGGAGCAGTCCGCGGCCGTGCGCGGGCAGCACGCGCCGGATTACCGCGGCGAGCGACGGATAGTGCTTCGCGCCGACGTGTTCGAGCATCCCGACCGAGACAAACGCGTCGAACTGTCCGGCGGCATTGCGGTAGTCGTCTTCGATGAACTCGACGCGATCGGCCAGGCCCTCGCGCTCGGCGCGCGCGCGCGCGTACCGGATCTGCTCCGTCGAGATGTTGAACGCCTTCACGACAGCGCCATACTCGCGCGCCATGTGCAGCGCGAGTCCGCCCCAGCCGCAGCCGGCTTCGATCACGCCCTCGCCCGCCCGCAGCCGGAGCTTCCGGCAGACGAGATCGAATTTCGCGAGTTGCGCGTCTTCGAGCGTGGTTCGTTCGGTCGGAAAGTACGCGCACGTATACGCCATCTCGCGATCGAGCCAAAGCGCGTAGAAGTCGTTGCCGAGATCGTAATGATGGTGCACGTTCCGCCGCGCCGCGAGGACGTCGTTGGCGCGCGGCCAGGCGAGCGCGAGGCGATCGCGCAGCGAGAGGCGCTCCGAATCCGGGAGACGTGCGAGCGCGGAGACCACATCGACCAGCGGCCCGCTCACGTCCGCCCGGCCGGCCATATACATCTCTCCGAACTGGAGGTCGGGTTCGAGCGTCACTTTCACCAGCGCGCCGCGATCGGCGAAGACCACGGCGCCGACTGCTTCGGGCTGAAAACGGACGGCCGGAGACCATCCGTTCCAGAGCTGGACCCGGATGCCGGCCGGGGCAAGCCAGTCCTGCAGGCGCGCGGCGACCCAGCGATCGATCGCAGTCGTCGAGGCGGACGCCGGGCGTCCCGCGGCGTCGGCCCGCCACCCGGGCCGGTCTGGCGCAGAAACGGCGTCGCTCACGCTCGCCCCTCTCCGGATATGCTAATCGATCTACCCACTGGACTCATGGAGGACCGATGACCTATTACGGAGCACCGCAGCTCGCAGGCAGTTTCCGAACTGTCCGCGCCAATACCATC
The DNA here is from genome assembly GCA_050747805.1 of Vicinamibacterales bacterium. Taxonomy (GTDB): domain Bacteria; phylum Acidobacteriota; class Vicinamibacteria; order Vicinamibacterales; family 2-12-FULL-66-21; genus JAICSD01. The sequence continues at coordinate 4,246 of JBOGIZ010000198.1, forward strand.
GCGATTGCCGAGGAGATTCCCGAGGAGAAGTACGGCTTCAAAGCGACGCCGGACGTGATGAGCGTTGCGCAGCTTCTGGCGCATATCGCCGTCGCTCCCAATTGGCACCTTGACGCGCACAGCCCGAGCGGCGTCTCGCACATGGACATGCCCTACTTCACCGCGCGCCGCGAGAAGAGCGCCGCGGCGGAGCAACGCCTGTCGTCCAAGGCAGATATCGTGCGCGCCTTGAAGGAAGACGGCGAGCGCTTCGCGCGGTTCCTCGAGTCGCTCGACGAAGGCCGGCTATCCAGTCTCGTCACCTTTCCGCCGCCCCTCCAGCCCGCCTCGAAAACCCGATTCGAGATGCTGCTGGGCGTCAAGGAGCATGAGATGCATCATCGCGGCCAGCTGATGCTCGTCCAGCGGCTGCTCGGACAGGTGCCGCCACTGACGAGACGGCGCCAGCAGATGCAGGCGCAGACGACGAGCGCCGCCAGCCGATAGTCGTGTGGGCAGTTGCCGGTGGGCAGTTGCCGATTGCCAGTTACGGGTTGCCGGTTGCCGGTCGCCATAGCCTGTTGCTGTTGACGGCGGGAAGGTCGCCAAGGGCAACAGGCA
>JBOGIZ010000199.1:0-3373 GCA_050747805.1 Vicinamibacterales bacterium
CGACTGGGCGGGGCGGGTGTTACCCGCGATGGCGACGCTGCTCGGAGCCGTAACCGCTGGAGTGGGCATGGCTTACTTGGCGTTCTGCCGAAAACCAGCGCACGGTCTCTCCGCATCGCGACGCGGAACGACGTCGGGGGCGTCAGCGCAATCCCGAGAAAGGTGCACGTACATTTCCGCCGCGCGAGGATCGTCTTGCCGACGATGCCACTCCCTCTCCTCAAGGTACGGCATCAGCCGATCGATGGGGAATGAAAGAGGCGCGCATCCGATTGCTCCGAACAGAAGGGCGTAGTCCCTCGCGGTGCGACAACCGAGCGTCGTCTTATGCCGAATAATCGTCATCGGCTTCCTCATCACCCATAGCGCTAGCAGGCCAATTCGAAGTGCTGCCAGCTGGTGACGCGCGCGGGTCGCGTAACCGGCACGCGGATCGGCAAAAGCGATCACGTCTTCCAAATTCGCACCGGTGATCCAAGCGATCGTGCCCGTTCGCTGATGCGCATACCACGCGTGCGTCTGGCGGAAGCCTGCAGCCTTCCAGAGATCGCCAAGGCGCCGGCTGTCCAGCCGACGCATATGTCCCTCCTCGTCATAGAAGAAGCGGAACTCCTGCTCAGGGTCAATTCCGTCCCGCCGGAGCGTGCAGACCCAGTGCGCAAAACTGCCCGCGTTACCGCAGGGAAGAATATGCAGCATAGAAGCGCGCGGCTTCAGCATCCGCCGCAGCAACTCGCCGCTCTGCTGAATGTCGCTGACGTGTTCGAGCACGTGATGGGTGAACACGAAATCGTATTGACCCTCGATCTGTTCACATGCCGACAACGGAAAGAACGAAACGCTTGGCAGCCGACGCTTGGCCTGCTCAATGGCTGTGACGGACAGATCCGTTCCGTCGATCTGCCATCCCGGCAGCGCCCGGGCCAGAACGTCCGTGAAAACTCCGGCGCCGCATCCGAAATCGAGCGCGCGCCCCTGAGGCGGCAGACCCAAACTCTGGACCAGCCGACTGACACGCGTGCGCTTTGCCTCGGGCCACCGGCTCATATAGCCGCGTTCGAAGCGCCCCTCGTAGAACTGGAGTGCGCCAGAGGCGTCGTGCAGATTCAGGGCCGGAGTAGACATTGTGCGTCTTGTCCTTGGTCAGTCGGCGCGCCGAAGGTTCTCGCTGGACGGAGGAACCGGTACAACCGACAGCAGGTCGGAGGCACAAGCGCCGATCCTGCGCAGGAGGCATCTCGCCTGAACAAGATCATCCGCTGTCAGGACGTGCTTGGCCGCGCAGATTCGCTCGCGCCTCCATTACAAGGTCGTTTACCCCTTCAGCTGCTGCACGGTCTGCCGCGCTTCGTCGATCCCTTCGAACTGCGTGCCTGTTGCAAGCGCCTGCTGTAACGTGTCGCGCGCTTTCGACTTGTCGCCGTTCTTCGCGTACGCCATCCCCAGGTGGAAGAGGTACTCGGGATTGCGCGGGTCCTTCTCGAGGCACGCCTGCAGCGGCGGGATCGCGAGGCCGGGGAGCCCCTTTTTCACATAAATCCATCCCAGCGTGTCATCGACCTCCGGGACGTTGGGGAGCTGCGACTTGGCCGTCTGGGCGAGCTGCAGCGCCATGTCGAGGTTTCCGCCATTGGCGGCGTACATCCACGCGAGATTGTTCGCCGCGACCGCGGCGCGCGGATCGATCTCGAGCGCCTTCTCGTAGTGCTTCTGCGCTTCGCCGTTCTTATTGTCCATCGTGAGCAGAACCGCCATGACCGTCTGAACGGACACGGAATTCGGCGACTGGCTGGCTGCCTGCCGGAACTCCGCGAGCGCCTGCGGCAGCTTGTTCTCGTTTGCGTACAGCGCGCCGAGCGACTGATACGCGTCGAGCAGGGCCGGCGTCGCCGCGATGGCCTCCTTGTAGGCCGTTTCCGCGCCTGCCATGTCGCCCTGCATCTTTTTCAAATTGCCGAGCACGAACAGGAGGCGGCCGTCTTTCGGTGTCTTCGTCACTGCATCTTCCGCAATTGCCTGCGCGCCTCGAACGTCCTTCAGCGCGACCGCCGCCTCAATCAAACCCCTCGTTGCGTTCAGGTTCGATGGCTCGGCCTTGAGCGCGGCCGCGTACGCCTGTCGCGCGCCTTTCGCGTCGTTCCGCTGCCACGCCAGCTTGCCTTCTTCGACCAGGACGCCAGCGACATTCGGGTACGCGTGCGCGATCGGCGCCAATTCTCGCGCCGCGGCGTCGACTTCGTTGTGCGCCAGCAGCGCACGCACCAACACGAGTTCGACGGCAAGGGAATGCGGCCCCTTCGTCGCCTGCCTCGCCAGGTCGACGGCGGTCCCGCTGTCACCCTTGGCGAGATAGAGGCTGGCCAGCATGGCTTTCGGCGCCAGAGCGTTGGGCGACAGCTTCAGCCCCTGGTTCAGGGCGTCGATCGCGTGGTCGACATCGCCGCGGTCCGCATACAGCTCGCCCAGCGCGAACTCCGCGTTGGCCGAATGCCCATCCGCGGCCACGGCAGCCTTCGCGGCGTCGATCGCCTGGTCGCCTTTTCCATCCGCCGCGAGAAGGGCGGTCCTGGCCACGAGCGCATCGGCATTTTTCGGCTCCTTCGCGAGCACCTGGTCTACGAGCTGATGGGCCCGCCCCAGGTCGTGATGCCTACGCGCGATGCTGGCGAGGTCGAGCGTGGCGGCGGCGTACGTGTCGCTGTTGCCGATCAGCGTGGTCAAGAGCGCCGTCGCATCCTTCTCACGTCCGGTGTTCAGGTAATAGGTCGCGAGGAGGAATTTCGCGTTCGGGTTGTTCGACCGGTCGGCCACGACCTTCAGCGGCGTCTCGGCCGCCGCCGGCTTGTTCGCGCGGATCAGCACGACCGCCAGCATGCGGTTGACGAGCACGTTTTGCGGGTCGATTTTCAGGGCGCCCTCGAGCGTCGTTTCGGCGTCCTCGAGCCGATTGGTGTTCCAGTAGAAGCCGGCCAGCGACAGGCGGGGATAGATCGACGTGGGTTCCGCGGCCACGGACTTTTTGTACGCAGTCTCGGCGTCGGCGACGTCCCCCTGTGCCAGCTGGAAGCTTCCAAGGTTCGCGTACGCCGCCGCGTCGGCGGTTGACGGATTGGCCAGCATCTTCTCGATTTGCGAAATCGCCCCGCTCGGATCCTTCAAGGCGAACATGGCGCGTGCCTGCAGTAGCCGTGCATCGACGTTCGCCGGGTCCTTCTGCAGCACGGCGTCGGCCCGCGCCTTCGCATCCTGATCTTGACCGGCGAGCAGCAGGTACTGCCCGGTCCTGACCTGCAGCGCCGCATCGTCGGGCAGCACATCGGCGGCCCGGACGTATTCCTTGATCCCGTCGCGGAGATCTCCGATCGCCAGATAG
>JBOGIZ010000200.1:0-5380 GCA_050747805.1 Vicinamibacterales bacterium
GTGCGGGGTGCGGGGCGCGGGGCGCGGGGTGCGGGGCGCGGGGCGCGGGCGGGTTCACCGATAGCGGGTCACATCGATTCTCGTCTGCCAGATCACGCCTCCGTGCTCATCGGTCAACACGAGCGACGGCTTCGCGGCGCCGGCGATTTCGGCCTGCGGAAACGTCGCTTCGAGACGGATGCCGATGAGCGGATTGCCTGGCCCGACCGCGCCCATAGGGTAGATGCCGAACCGCTTCAGGGACGGCGACGCGATCGGTCCCGTGGACGGACCGGTGGCGACGTAGAGGTCGTACGTGGGCGGCTTTGGAAACGTATTCAGCGGATTCAGCGTCACCTTCACAATGAACGTGACCAGCCCGCGATAGGGGGCAACCGCATTGGCAAGATCCGAGGGCTCGACGACGTAATCGCCCTGATCGACGCGCGCCCGCACGGACAGGACGGCGCGGCGGAATTCCGTGATGATCTCGGCGCTTTCAACAGGCGGCGCGACCGACAGGGCATACGCGGCGTTGAATGAATCGTACAGCGCTTGGTCGCTCGTCCGCCCGAGGGCGATCGCGTCCTTCATGGAATCGGCCTGAGCGACGGCGAGCAGAATGAGCAGCAGCCACGGCGCGCGCACGTCCTCATTGTGGCGCAGGCAGGGCGAAGTCGGGAGCGTCTTTATTGCGGGAGGACTATTTCGCGACCGCTGCACTGGCCTAAGGTGTCTTCGAGCCGACGGGCGCTTCGTGTCGTGAACTGGCGATGGTGCGCGTCGTGCCACACAGTCGGCTTCGATCGCGATGAGCAGGTCCCCATCGGACAGTTGTTTGCGATGGCGAATCGGGATTACGATACGTCGAATTGGGGTCTCCGTTTTTTTCGGCCCTTGCCTCGAGCACTACAAACTGACGGAGGAAACACACATGATTCGCAAACTCATCCAGCTCCCGACGGCGGTGTTCGTCGGCGCCTGCGCGTTGATGGCGGTGGGAACGGCCATCTATGCTGCCGATGGCGCCAAGGAGGCGGCGACGGCGGCGCAGCATGCCACCCTGGCGTCGAGGGCCGCCGACATCGACCAGACGCACATGCATCTCCATCACGTTGTGAACTGCCTGGTCGGTCCGAATGGGGAGGGCTTCGACGCCTCTGCGGCAAACCCTTGCAAAGCGCTCGGAAATGGGGCGATCCCGGACACGTCCAATTCGGCGACGAAGGCCACCCTCATGGACGCGTTGAAGACGGCAAACGCCGGACTGGCGTCGGACGACCTGAAGACGGCGAAGACGGACGCCGCGAAGACAGCCGCGATACTTAAGAAAGTGAAGTGACAAGGCCGCGCCTCTGTGACGTTCACACCTTCGGAACGTCAGCCGGATTGCGGCTCGCTGCTCCGATGTGTGCTTCACATCACCGTAACGACGGCATCTTCCGGCCGTTGCGATGAGCAAACGGCTGCAGCCTGTCACGAGCGCGACCCTTCCTACGCCGGCGGGGCCGTACTCGCCGGGCATGCGGTTCGGCCAACTGATCTTCGTGTCCGGCCAGGCGGGCCGCGATCCGGCAACCGGCCGCGTCGCCGGTCCCGACATCGACACGCAGACGGAACAGGTGCTCAAGAACATCGCCGCGATTCTCGAAGCCGCGGGCTCTGGCCTTTCGTACGTGGTCCGCTGTGGCGTCTTCCTGGTCGACATGCGCGAGTTCCCGCGCATGAACGACGTCTACGCGCGGATGTTCGGAACGCACCGCCCGGCACGAACGACCGTCGAGGTCTCGGGGCTTCCCGGGGAAGGGCTGCGCGTCGAGATCGACGCGATCGCGGTGGTGCCGGAGACGTGATCTCCCCATGCTTCCGATTATCGAAGAACCGGCGCTGCGGCGCACGATCACTCCGGGCGTCGCCGTCGAAGCGATGCGCGACGCGTTCCGCGCCGACGGCGAAGGGCGCACGCACGTTCCGGCGGTGATCAATCTCGACATCCCCGGCGCCCACGGCGAATTCCACGTCAAGACGGCCTACATCGATGGCGTCGCGTACATCGCCGTGAAGATCGCCAGCGGGTTCTACGACAATCCGGCCAGGGGCCTGCCCAGCGGCTCGGGCCTCATGGTGGTATTGAACGCATCCACCGGCATGCCGGCGGCGCTGCTGCTCGACAACGGTTTCCTCACCGACATCCGCACCGGCGCCGCGGGCGCGCTCGCCGCCGACGTCCTCGCGCGCCGCACGATCGAAACAGTCGGCGTGATCGGATCCGGCGTGCAGGCGCGCTACCAGGTGCGATGTCTTCGGGAGGTGCGCCAGTTCGCGCGCGTGATCGTGTGGGGTCGTCACGCGCAGAGCGTCGGCGCGTGCATCGACGAACTGTGCGCCGCAGGGTTCGACGCGGCGGCGCGCCCGACGCCCGAAGCGATCTGCCGCGACGCGGACGTGCTCATCACGGCCACGCCCGCACGCGAGCCGCTCGTGCGCGCCGAGTGGCTGCGTCCGGGACAGCACGTCACGGCGGTCGGATCCGATGCCCCCGGCAAGCAGGAGCTCGAAGCCGCGTGCCTCTCGCGCGCGGATCTCGTCGTCGTCGATCGCCTCACGCAGTGCGCCGCGTTCGGCGAGCTGCGCCACGCCATCGACGCCGGCGGCGTCCGGGCCGATGCCGTCCACGCGGAACTCGGGGAAATCGTCGCGGGCAGAAAGCGCGGACGCACGCGCGACGACGAGATCACGATCGCGGACCTCACGGGCGTCGGATTCCAGGACACGGCGGTGGCGACAAGGGCAATCCAATTGGTGAATTTGTGAATTGGTGAGTTGGTGAATTGAGTTGGTGAATTGGTGAATTGTTGACCCGCTCGCCCGAGCTCACAAAGTTGAGTCACCAAATCGCCGATTCGACTGACCAACTCACCAATTCACACTCACCAACTCACCAATTCAATTCACCAACTCACCAATCCAATTCACCAACTCACCATCTCACCAATTCCAATTCACCAATTCACCAATTCACTAACTCACCAATTCTCGCCCCATCGTCTCGGGGATCCATATCCACAACCCTGCGGCCATGACCAGGCTTCCTGAACAGACGAGCAGCGCGGCGCCGAAGCCGTGCGTGTCGGCGAGGGAGCCGACAAGGTACGGCGCGCCGGCGCTGACGAGCCGCCCGATGTTGTACGTAAAGCCCTGCGCGGTCGCTCGGATCGACGTGGGATAGATCTCGGCCGTGACGGCCCCGAATCCGCTGAAATACCCCGTGGCGGAGAACGCCACGAACGGTCCGAGCACCAGCAGGACCGCGGCGTTTCGTATCGAGACGTAGATCGCCAGCAGGACGGCGGCCGTGAGCAGATACGCCACGTAGCTCTGTTTGCGTCCGATGCGATCGCTCACGAAGCCAAACGTCACGTAGCCGAGCCACATGCCCGCCTGCATCACGAGCACGAACAGCGGCGCGGCGGCCACGCTCAGCCCGATGCCGCCTTGCGACGGCGGCGCCTTCAGATAGCTCGGCAGCCACAGGTTGAATCCCCACCACGCGAACAGCGTGCACGCGTTCATCAGCGTGAGCGCGATGGTCAGGCCGCCGATGCCGCGGCCGAACATCGCGGACCACCCAGCCCGCGGGACTCCGCTCTGCGACGCCGCCGCCCAGATCTGCGGCTCGCGCACGCGGCGCTGCACCCACAGCGTGAAGAACGCCGGCAGTACGCCCACGAAGAACACGGCGCGCCAGCCGTAGCGCGGCTGCACGAGCGCGGCCGTCAACGCCGCAAGCGCGTATCCGATCGCCCAGCCGCTCTGCATGAATCCAAGCGCCTTGCCTCGATGCTCCGACGGCCACGATTCGGACACGAGCGCCGCCCCGCTCGTCCACTCGCCCCCCATCCCGAACCCGAGCAGGATCCGAAACAGAACGAAGGCGGCAAGCGATCCCGCCAGCCCACACGCGGCCGTGAAAATGGAATAGAGCGCGACGCTGCCGATCAAAGCGCGGCGGCGGCCGAACCGATCGGCGATCCAGCCGAACCCGACGCCGCCCGCGGCGCCCGCGATCAACGTCACGGACCCGAGCAGTCCGCCTTCCGCTTTTGACAGGCCGAGATCGCTCGTCACCGCCGGCAGGACGAGCGCGAAGAGCATGACGTCGAACGCGTCGAGCATCCACCCGAGCATCCCCGCGGTCAGCGCGCGGCGCGCGTCCACGCTCGCACCCGCCCACCAGTTTTTCTCGGGAGGCGTGCGCGGACTCATTCACGGCTCCCGTCGACGGCCGGGCTCGTTCGCGGTCTGCCAGGGACGCGCGACGCGGATGCCTGCGGACTCGAGGCCGTGGCGGAGACGCCGCGTCAGCTCGGGCGCGCCGGGGGTATCGCCGTGCACGCAGATCGTGTCGATCGTCATCGGGATCTCGGCGCCGGCCACGGTGAGGACGATCCCGTCGCGCACCATGCGGATGCCTCGCTGGACGACCGCATCCGGATCGTGAATCACGGCGCCGTGCCGCGAGCGCGGCGTCAGCGAACCGTCAGGCTCGTAGGAACGATCCGCGAACCCTTCCAGGGCGATTGGGAGTCCGGCCGCGCGTCCGGCCTCCTCCATCGCCGTCTTCGGCAGCACGAACATCACGAGCGCCGCGTCGAACGACGTGATCGCTCGCGCAATGGCGCCGGCCAGCGCGCGATCGCGGTTGGCCATCGTGTAGAGCGCGCCGTGCGCCTTGACGTGCCGGACGGCCGCCCCTTCCGCGCGCGCGATCGCCGCTAGCGCGCCGATCTGCGCGAGCACGACGTCCTCCATCTCCGCCGGATCGGCATGGATGTCTCGGCGGCCGAAACCTTGAAGGTCCGCAAAGCCGGGATGCGCGCCAATGCCGACGTCGTGTTCGATCGCGAGCCGCACGGTCCGGCGCATGACCCGCGGGTCCCCCGCGTGCGCTCCGCAGGCGATGTTCGCGGACGTGATGTTCGGCATCACACTTTCGTCCGCCCCCATCGACCAGGCGCCGAACGACTCGCCCATGTCGCAATTGATGTCAATTTGCTGCACTTGCTCGCCGCCTCGACGGCTCGCTCCGTTCGCGAGGCTCGCTCGCTGCGCTCGTTCGCTCGTCACGGAATCTCAGAAAAGGTCGCCAGTCACCTTATATCAAGATCGGATCGATCAAAATTGTGATCGCGATAACGGTTCCGTCGCTGCCATCAGCGTTCATGCGACAAAACCGCTGGAAATTGAACGGCACGTGCCTTGCTGAAATGGTTGATGCTGGCGGCCTGTAATATTTACGGCAGGGAGCCGTGAGTTGCTGGGGAGCCGGGTCGCCCGCAAAACCTGAAAGGGCACCGTGATGAACGGTGCCCTTTCTTATTGAATTGGTGAATTGGTGAAC
>JBOGIZ010000201.1:0-3934 GCA_050747805.1 Vicinamibacterales bacterium
GCTCAAGGCGCGACCAGCGGCGCCACGGCGTCCGAGCAAGTTGTCGCGCAGGAAGAGCAGTCGCTGATCGAGCACGTCCAGCGCGAGATGGAATAGCAGCGCGAAGGCGGTGGCCGGGGACGCGGCGGTCGTGGCGGACGGGGCGGCGACGGCGCTGCGATCGAGCAGACGCCGCTTCCGCGATTCCGACTGCAGGCGCGGCAGTCTGTCGTCGACATGGAGCTGTCGGCCGATGAGCGCTACGCGTGGATCGAGGTGGCGCAGCAGCCGGAGCAGACGACGCTGCTGCAGAGCGTATGGAATTACGTGACCGTGTCGGGTTACCCCGAGATGATTCCTGGCCGCATCGACGTCGGGGACGTTCAGCCGGTGCGGCGCCTCGCGATTCTCGACCGGAAGAACGACAAGAGCGTGTGGGTCGACGGATCGTTTGCCGGCGACGAACGCTACCCGAAACCGGTCGAACCGATTGTGCCGCGCACACTCGACTGGACCCTGCCCGACATGTCCGACAATGGCGCCCACGGCGTGGTGATGGCGCGCTCGCGCGACAACAAGGATCGTTGGTACCTCGACGTCGACCCGACGACCGGCAAGTCGCGCATCCTGGACGACCTGCACGACGACGCGTGGGTTCGCTCGCTCGCGATCAACGGCGCAGGCGGAGGTGGCCGCTTCGGCGGCAGCGGCATCGCCTGGCTGCCCGACAACAAGCGCTTTCTTTTCCTGTCCGAGAAGGACGGGTGGATGCACCTGTATTCGCTCGACGTCGCCGCGCCCCAGCCCAAGCCGGTGCAGCTGACGTCTGGCAAATGGGAGATCACGGGCGCACGGCTCTCGGCCGACCGGACGACGGTCTTCTTTACGTCGACGGAAGCCGCGCCTGGCGAGCGGCAGTTCTACACGATGCCGGTCGACGGCGGCCCGCGCACGCGCATGACGACGATGACTGGCGGCAACGAGGCGACCGTCTCGCCCGACGAGAAGTCGGTCGCGCTCGTCTACTCGTACACGAACAAGCCGCCCGAGCTCTACGTGATGCCGTTCCAGCCCGGCTCCAAAGCGACGCAAGTAACCACGACGCCGACAGCCGAGTGGCGGGCGTTTCACTGGATCGATCCCAAGGTGATCACCTACAAGGCGCGCGACGGCGCACTGGTTCACGCCCGGCTCTTCACGCCCGAGATGATTGGCGCCAAACGCGACCAGCGCCATCCCGGCGTCGTCTTCGTTCACGGCGCCGGCTACCTCCAGGACGCGCACAAGTACTGGTCCGAGTCCTACTACCGCGAATACATGTTCAACAACCTGCTGGCGAGCCTTGGCTACGTGGTGCTCGACCCCGACTACCGCGCCAGCTCGGGCTACGGCCGCGACTGGCGCACGGCCATCTACGAGCACATGGGCGGCAAGGACCTCGACGACGTGGTCGACGGCGCGAAGTTCCTCGAGCAGACCGAGAAGGTCGACCCGAAGCGTCTGGGCCTCTACGGCGGCAGCTACGGAGGGTTCATCACGCTGATGGCGATGTTCACGACGCCAGACGTCTTCGCCGCCGGCGCGGCGCTTCGACCGGTCAGCGACTGGGCGCACTACAACGACAATTACACGTCGAACATTCTCAATCTGCCGCAGAACGACCTCGAGGCGTACCGGCGCAGCTCGCCGATCTACTTCGCGAACGGGTTGAAGGGCCACCTGCTCATCTGTCAGGGCATGGTCGACACCAACGTGCCGTTCCAGGATTCCGTGCGTCTGGTGCAGCGCCTCATCGAGCTGCGGAAGACGAATTGGGAGTTCGCGCCGTTCCCGGTCGAAGACCACACGTTCACGGAGGAGACGAGCTGGGCGTCAGAGTACAACCGGATCCTGAAGCTCTTCGAAGACAACCTCAGACACTGAGGCCCGCGCATTCTGAGGCCCAGCCGGGAACGTCTTGAGTACCTGTTCGCGCCATTGCGATCGTGGGCGCGCGATGGCCTGCTGAACTTCAGCGATACTCGCCTGTTTCCGAGCGCGCCGATCGTGTGCGCCACGGGCTGCTACGGTTCGCACGAACCCTGGCGGCTCGCTCCTACGGCTGCGCCCTCCGCCGGAAAGCTGTGCGGCGCGAGGTTGTACTTCGCGAACGCGGCGCGCAGGCGCTCGCGGTCGAACGGCGGCGGTGGCGATGGAAGCGTCGCAGACGCGATCGGCTCGCCAGCGTCCGCGAAGAACGCGTCGATGCCGGCGGCCGTGCCGCCCATCAGATATCGCGCGGGCGTGCGGCCCGTCACGCTGAAGGCGTGTCCGACCCCGATGGGGATCGAGACGACATCGCCGGTCCGCGCGACGATCGTCCGCACGCCTTCGTTCTCGTCGACGCGGAACGTCAGCTCTCCCTCGAGCACGTAGAAGGTTTCGCGCCACGAGTCAATGTGCGGTCCCGGTCCGCTGCCAGGCGCGCCGATCAGCTCGACCAGCGAAAGTTGTCCGCCGCTTTGTTCGCTGCTCAACAGACGGCTGACGGCGACGGTGCCAAGCATGAGGTGGTGTGGGCCGTGGCCTGCGGGATTGTGGGTGGTTCGATACGGTGTGAAACTATGATTGGTTGTCATGTGGAACAGCGTATTGACACCGCGGACGCTCCACAATCCCACAAATCTGGGAGGCGTCAGGAGACATGGGAGAGCGTGAGCGGATCCGCTGCCGCGAGCGTATCGAGAAACTCGCCGAGGCGGATCTCGAGCCAGAAGCCGCCCGGCGCGCGGCGATCGGCGAACTGCGCCGGGCTGTCGGCTTCGAGCGCTGGTGCTGGCCGCTGACAGATCCAGGCAGTGGGCTTTCGACAAACGGCATCGCGGAATTCGATCTCTGGCCCGCGATTCCACGTCTGGCCGTGCTCGAGGAGCAGGAAGCCGGCACGAACAAGCCGCGCCTGATTCTCGGTCCCCGCGCAAGCGCAGCGCTCAGCACCGCCACAGGCGGCGATCTGTCACGCAGCCGGCGCTGGCGCGAATGCCTGCACCCGTACGGCGTCGGCGACGAGCTGATGACGGCGTGCCGCGACCGCCATGGCTGCTGGGGCAGCGTTGAATTGATGCGCGACACCGCCGACAGGCCGTTCGCTCAAGACGAGGCCAGCCTGCTCGAGGACCTCGCGCCCGTGCTCGGCGCGCTGCTGCGCCGCAGTCTGGCTCGGAGCTGGCAGCCGGGGGCCGCCGCGGCGGGGGTCCGTTCTCCCGGAACGCTCATCCTTGACGGCCGCGTGTCTCCGGCCGGATGGACGGGATCGGTTCGGGACTGGCTCGACGATCTGGCGCCAGGCGGAGAGATGCTGCCGCCGGCCGTCTACGAGATCGGCGCAAGGGCGCTCACGCCCGCCCGGGCGGCCCACGGACTGCCCGCGCGCGTTCGCATCCGCGCGCAATCGGGACGCTGGTCGGTGATCGAAGGCGCGCCGCTCGAAGGGACGTCAACCCGCCGTGTTGCGATTACCATCCGGGCGGCGACGGCGGATGAAGTCTTCGACCTCTTGTGCAAAGCGCACGACCTGACGCCGCGCGAGCGTCAGCTCGCCGCGCTGCTCGGAACCGGTCGTCCGACAAAGGCCCTCGCCGAATCCCTTCGCATTTCTCCCTATACAGTGCAGGATCATCTGAAGGCGATCTTCGCCAAGACGGGCGCGCGCAGCCGCGGCGAGGTGGTCTCGCAACTCGCGGGTCAGACCGTGATCGACTAGCGGCCCGCCAGGATCAGAATGCCGGCGATGAGCGCCAGCACGCCCATTACCGGCGCGGGCAGTCCCAGCGAGACGAGACTGGTGAGCCCAGAGAGGATCAGGAAAATGGCCAGGATCAGCAAACCCATGTTGCGTTGAATCACGACAGCCATCGCGTACCTCAATCGAAACTCAGACATGGGCGCGCCGATTCGCGCCCGTCAACGATCATGG
>JBOGIZ010000202.1:0-4197 GCA_050747805.1 Vicinamibacterales bacterium
GTGGAAGCCGTCTGCTGGTACAGCTGGCTGCCGGTCAGCATCGCATCGAGGTGCACAAGGACGGCTACAAGCCGTACTCGACGACGGTAGAAGTGCGTGTTGGTGAAACCGAAAACATCAATGTGAGTCTCCCGCAGGGAGGGAGCGGCGCGCACTAGGCTCGACGGTTTGATCGTTCGATTGGACGCGTGTCGGTCTTTCTCCGACACGCGTCGCAGCTACCCGTCGTAGCGAATCATTCTTCACAGGCGCATCAAACTTCTGTCACCAACGCCCGGTCTAATCAGAGAACGCCGAGTCCTGCCGCTCGGCGTGGAGAACGATCGATGCTTCGTGACGTGATCATTCTCGGCTCCTGCGCCGCGGCGTTCTATGCGTGGTTGTGCGCGATCGTCCCACCGATTGCGCGCGCGATTCGGGCGGTCGCCGTCTGCCGCGCGGCTGCGGCGCGGGCGGCGCTCGCGCTTGCGATCGGCGGCGGTCTGCTGTGGACGCTCATCGGGCTCGCCGGATTGTTTGTGTCGATGATGCTCGAGCCGCGCGCCGCACTCGCGCTGCTCGGGACTCCACTGGGCCTCATTGGTCTTGGCGCGGGACTCGCGGCGTGGGTTGTCTACGCCGGGACGACCCGGCATCTGCCGCGGATTGGATCGACCTTCGAGGTCGCGACGGCCCTCGCGATTGTGGCGCTCGTGCGCGATGACCCCGACACGCTGGCGCGCATCGAAGCGTTATACCGTGCGAACGCGGCGCCCGAGCCTCCGTCTCACGGGCGCGGCACGCCGGGCAAGCTGTCGGTCGCGGGCAGCTGGTAGCCGGGGGCCCGCCCGGCGCTCGCGGCGGGCAAGTCAGCCGTCGACGGCCGCACGGCGGGAAGTCGCATTTCGAAAATCGCGCCGCCAGCTGGACCATTCGCGGCGGTGATGGACCCTCCGTGACGCGCGACGATCGCGCGCACGATCGACAGTCCCAGGCCGCTGCCCGACGACACGCCCGTGCCCGACCGCGCCGCATCTGCTTTGTAGAAGCGATCGAAAATGTGTGGGAGGTGTTCGGGGGGAATGCCTGGGCCCGTATCGCTGATCCTGATCCGCACGAGATCGCCTGCCGGCTCCGCTGTCAAGGCGACCGTCCCCCCTGGGGGTGTGTGGCGAATCGCGTTCGCGGCCACGTTCTGAATCGCCTGCTCGAGGCGATCGGCATCCCCCAGCACGTGCGGCGTATGTTCGTCGATCTCGACCGTAAGCCCGACGTGCCGTTCGCTCAGCACAGGCTGGTGACGATCGGCCACGCGGCGAAACAGATCGCCCAGAAACACTTCGTCCTGGGCCATCGTGTCGCCGCCCCCTTCGAGCCGCGCCAGATCCAGCAGGTCGCCGATGATCGCTTCGAGTTTGTGCGTCTCGTGGTGCGCGATGTCGAGGTAGCGGCTGCGGGTCGCGGCGTCGAGGCGCACCTCCGGCATCGAGAGCGTCTCGAGATAGCCGCGGATCGCCGCGAGCGGCGTCATCAGCTCGTGCGACACGTCGGCAAGAAGCTGCCGGCGGCTGCGATCCGCCTCGGCCAGCGCGGCCGCGCGGGTTTGCAGATCGCCGGCCATGCGGTTGAACGTGCGCGAGAGTCCGCTGACCTCGTCGCCCCCGGACTCGTTCGCGCGCACGTCGGTGCGTCCCTCGCCGAGCGCGCGCGCCGCGTCTTCGAGGCTGCGCAGGCGCCGGTGCGTCGGGCCGAAGATCAGCAGGGCCAGGACCCCCGCGCCCACGGCGATCAGGCCTACTCCGACCCACGCGAGTGTCGGCGCCAGCTCGCGCAGTCCGACGGCAAACGGCGGCGGCGCTTCCGGCACCGCCACGAGGCCGACGCGATCGGCGTTCACGAGGATGTCGGCGTACTCGGCGAGCCGCGGGCGCGCCGGCGCGGCGGCCGCGCGGAGGCGATCGCGCTCCGCCGCGCGATCGCCGAGCATCAGCCGGACACGCGCGTCGCGTCCGAGCTGCGGGAGAACCGCGGAGGGACGATTCGATCCGCGGCGGCCGTCGCGCAGGACGACGACGAACGGCCGATACCCGGTCCCGAAATGGCGCTCGAGGTACGGCTGCAGGTCGAGCCCGGCCGACTGCTGCAGCGCCGCCGACACATCGTCAGCAACGTACTGGGCGACTTCCGCGGGCGAGCGGCTCGCGCGCCCCCACATGCGGTTGGTCAGCCAGAGGAACAGCGCCGCCTGGATGACGAGCAACAGCGCGAGCAGCGCGACATAGCCGATCGCGATCCGCCAATACAGACTCTGGAACCAGACGCGTTGAGACATTTCTATGCGTGCTCGCGAAGATGTGCGGTCTCTCACGAGCGGTCGTCGGAGAACTTGTAGCCCGTGCCCCACACGGTCAGGATGAAACGCGGCTCCGCCGGATTGGATTCGATCTTTTTTCGAACGCGCTTGACGAGCGTGTCGACGCTCCGTTCCGTGATGTGGGTGTCGCCGCCCCAGACGCGCTGCAGCAGCGCGTCGCGGCTGAACACGATGCCGCGGTTGCCCGCGAGGACGTAGAGCAGATCGAATTCGTGGGCCGTCAGCTCAATTTCCCGCCCGTCGAGGCGCGCCATGCGGCGCGCGGGATCGACGTTGAGGCCCGATACCGCGATGACCGCCAGCTGCGGCGCCGTCATGCTCGCCGCCCGCCGCCGGCGAAGCAGCGCTCTCACGCGCGCGACGAATTCGCGGATGCCAAAGGGCTTCGTGAGGTAATCATCGGCCCCGCTCTCGAGCCCGAGCACTTTGTCGGCTTCGTCGCGGCGCGCGGTCAGCATCAGGATCGGCAAATCCTTGATCGCCGGCTCGCGCCGGATCGCGCGGCACACGGTGATGCCGTCGAGCCCCGGCAGCATGACGTCCAGGACGACGAGATCGAACGACTCCGCGCGCACCAGCCGCAGCGCCTCCGTGCCGTCGGAGGCCGAAGCCGTCGAGAGCCCCTCGAGCGACAGGTGGAGCAGCACCAGTTCCCGGATGTGCTGATCGTCCTCGACAACGAGCACACGTCCGGCGGCGCGCTCGAGTGCATCGCCTGGCGTCACGCTATCAGTGTAGCGGTTCATGGCCCTGGCGGAGTATCAGGGGTCCGGACCGCTTGCTGGCCGCCGTCGACGTCCGTCAACCCCTCCTACCGGATCAGAAAACTCAGGCGAGGAAACGCGAACTTGCCGGAAACGGTATCGATCACGTTGATCTGGCACGTGTAAAAGCCGGGGCGCAGCGAAGCCGCCGGCACTTCGAGCTGGAACACGGCGGCTTTGCGCGAGGGATCGTCGAGGTGCGATCGCTCGATCACGGGGGTTTCGTACACCTTGACGCGCCCGCGATAGAACGCCATGCTGGTGCGCACGTCCGGCGCGTTGTCGGTCGCCGCCGGATCATAGACTTCGTAGTAGAAGTCCATCTTCTGGTCCTTGCTCACGATGTGCGTCAGGTTCGGGACGATCTGGACGCCGTTCCTGATCAGCGGATCGTCGCTGGATTTTCCGGTCGCCGGCTGCTGCTGCGTGCTGAGAATCACGGAGCTCAGTTTTAGCGGGGCCTGCTTCAACTCAGGGACGATGACCGGCGCTTCAAACGATCCCATCAGGCCGGACGTGTTCTCGCGAACGACCACCTTCACCGTAAAGCGTCCTGGCGGCAGCGTGAGCGCCGTCTCATACATGACCTGGTGTGAGGTGAGTTGTCCGATCGAGCCGGGCGGCAGCTTCATCGTCTGCTGGATGTGACCGACCGGACGCCCCTGTTCGTCGCGCACCATCCCGAGCACGTCGAGTGCGACCTTGTCCTTGTCTTTCTCGGACGGCGGCGGCAGCGCCGAGCCCGGCACGATCGTCGAGATCGGCACGAAATAGCGGTCGGGCGCGAGGCGGAAGTAGCTGGCGCTGACGAGCACCGGCAGATCCGTCGCCGACATCGCCGAGAAGAGCTGATTCTGCATCTCCGTCGAGCGATCGGCGCTGGCGGTGTGCGCGAAGTCGCGCTCGGCGAAATAGCCCTGGCGCGCCTCGACCTTGAGTCCTGACGGCTTTTTCAGCTTGACCTGAATGCGGTGGAAGCGGCCGTCCTTCGCCGTGCTGCTCGACGCGTAGCCGATCAGGTAATAGGCCGACATGTCGTTCTGGACGCGGGTGAACGCCTCGCCGAAATCGTTCGTGTCG
>JBOGIZ010000203.1:0-10133 GCA_050747805.1 Vicinamibacterales bacterium
GTGCGCGTGATCGACGCGAAACTCAAAGGTAAGCGGCCCGCGCTGCACGAGCCCAAAACGCCCCAGCAGGCGGAAGTGGTCGATCTCATGGCCCGCCTGAAAGCGTCGCTCGACGGCCGCAAGGCCGCCTCGAGTCCGGGACCTCGACGGCACGCCGCCGCGTCCAAAGGGAAACATCGTCGCGGACGGCGGGTCGCCTGACAGGCCGTTTTCTTGGTCTGCGACACTCCAGGAGGAATCGTGATGTTGTCGACCGGCGTCGATACCGCGGCCGTTGTCGAGTGGTACTGCCGCAACCGCGCGCGCACCGAGGCGATTTTCGATCTGATCGATCCCGCCGCGTATTACTCGCGTCCCATCGCACTTCGCAATCCGATCGTGTTCTACGAGGGACATCTTCCGGCCTTCAGCGTGCTGGCGTTTCTGCGCCGCGGCCTCGGCCACTCGCCCGTTGATGCGCGCCTCGAGAAACTGTTCGAACGCGGCATCGACCCCGAGGATGAAGCGTCGGCCGTTCCGCGCAGCGGCGCCTCGACGATGTGGCCGTCTCGAGACGAAGTGCGCGCGTTTGCCCGCGCGTGCGATGAAGCGGTGCTCGACGCGTTGAAGGCGGACGCCGCGCCGACCGAAGGCCTGTACACGGCGCTCGAGCATGAAGCGATGCATCAGGAAACGCTTCTCTACATGTGGCATCGGCTGCCGTACGAGCTGAAGCGGCGCCCCCCGGCGGCCGATGGCCGATGGGCGCTGGCCGATGGCCGATGGCCGATGGCCGATGGCCGATCGTCAATGGACGATGGCCGGCGCCCGGTGGCCGATGAGCGAACCGACGTCAGAAGCGTCACGGTACCGGGCGGCGAGGCCGTGCTTGGCGCGGCCCGCGGCTCGGTCGTGTTCGGCTGGGACAACGAGTTCGATCAGCACCGCGTCGACGTGCCGTCGTTCGACATCGACGCGCTGCCGATCACGAACGCGCAGTTCATGGAGTTCGTGAACGACGGCGGCTACGCGACCCGCGCCTGGTGGAGCGACGAGGGCTGGGCGTGGATTGAGGCCGAAGAGGTCCGGCATCCGGCCTTCTGGGTGCCGTCGAACGCGTCACCCGTCGACCATCGCCCATCGGTCATCGTCCGTCGTGCATCGGCCATCGCTCATCGGCCATCGCCCATCGAGTCCTGGCGGTGGCGAGGGATGTTCGAGGCGCTGCCGCTGACGCCCGATGCGCCCGTGCACGTCGGTCAGGCCGAAGCGGCTGCGTACGCGCGCTGGAAAGGGCGGCGGCTCATGACCGAAGCGGAATTCCATCGCGCCGCTGAAGGCGCCTCGCCCGGCCACGTCGACTTCGCCGGGTTCGATCCCATCCCCGTCGGCGCGCATCCGGAGAGCGCAAGCCGGTGGGGGGTTCACGATCTGATTGGCAACGGATGGGAGTGGACGTCGACCGTGTTTGCGCCGTTTGATGGATTTACGCCGATGCGGTCGTACCCCGAGTACTCGGCCGACTTCTTCGACGGACGTCATTACGTCATGAAAGGCGGATCGCAGGCGACCGCGCGCGAACTGCTTCGTCCGAGCTTCCGCAACTGGTTTCGCGCCAACTATCCGTACGTCTACGCAAAGTTCCGGACGGTGGCTGATGTCCGATAGTGGATGCCGCACGGTCCACGCGCCACGAGCGCTCGATCACGTGTCGGCCGTGCAGCCGTCGCCGGAGATCGAATCGTTTGCCGACGACGTCCGCCGCGATCTCGCACGGACGCCGAGGCAGCTCCAGTCGAAGTACCTCTACGACGCTCTCGGGTCGAGCCTCTTCGACGCGATCTGCCGTTTGCCGTGGTATCGGATCATGCGCGCGGAGCGAGCGCTGATCGACGCGCACGCATCGGAGGTTCTCGCGCACGTCTGCGATCTCCGCCGCGTCCCCCTCGACATCGTCGAGCTCGGCTGCGGCAGCGGCGAGAAACTGCTCATTCTGGCTGAAGCCCTGCAGTCGGCCGGCGGACACGGCCGCGTTCATCTGATCGACATCTCCCCCGCCGCGCTCGCGGAATCCGAGCGGCGGCTCGGAGGCCTGCGCCATCTGTCGATCGTCGGGCATCGTGACACGTACGAGGAGGGGCTGCGGCGCGTGGCCGGCGAGCGCGATGGCGGCAGACCGATGCTCGCGCTGCTCCTCGGTTCGAACATCGGCAACTTTGACGCGCCGGCGGCGGACGATTTTCTGCGCGCCATTCGACGCGCGCTCGCGCCCGGCGATGCGCTGCTGCTTGGCGCCGATTTGATCAAGCCGGAGGCGGACCTGCTGCTGGCGTATGACGATCCGCTCGGCGTGACTGCCGCGTTCAATCGCAATCTTCTGGTCCGCGTCAACCGCGAGCTGGGCGGCCGCTTCAATCTCGACGCGTTCCGGCACGTGGCGATCTGGAACGGCGCCGAACAGCGCGTCGAAATGCACCTGGAAAGCACCGCGCCGCAGACGGCGTCGATCGCGGCCGCCGGCATCTCCATCACGCTTGCGCGCGGCGAGCGGATCTGGACCGAGAGCTCCTACAAGTACGACGCGGCCGATGTGCTCGCGCGCGGCGTGGACGCCGGCTTCGACCTGATCGATCAATGGATCGACGGGGACGCGCGATTCGCGCTGACGTTGTTCGCGGCCGTCTGAGGCCGGCCCACCATCGATCTGCTGATCTTCCGCTCCGCGTCCGATATGTGGCGCGTGAGCAGGCTTCGCCGGCGCGCCGTTTCCGCGGATCACTGGGGCGTTCCCGACCGCAACGCCGAAGGCGAAGCGATCTGCCGGTGGTGCCGCGCGGTCGTTCGTCCGCCGCGCCGAACGTTCTGCGGCGACGCGTGCGTCCACGAATGGAAGCTGCGCAGCGACCCGCAATACGTGCGCGACGCCGTGTGGAAGCGCGACGGCGGCGTGTGTCGATTATGCGCGTTGGACGTGAGCGAAGCGGAGCGCCGATGGAACGCCGATCGTCCTCCACCGAGCGCGCGCGCCGCCCGGCGCCGCTGGCGCGCCGCGCGTCCGCGCTGGGAGGCCGATCACATCGTTCCCGTCGTTGAGGGGGGCGGGGAGTGTGGTCTCGAGAACTACCGGCTGCTCTGCCGGCCATGCCATGTGGCGATCACCTTGAGATGGCGACGGACGAATGCGCGGCAGGCGACGATCAAATATCGCGCGCGAACGGGCCGTTCCAACCCTTTTCGAACAGCATCCGCTCGAGCTCGAGCGATCGCCGATTGAGCGTCGACGAATCCTCGAACATTTCCGTCCGCTCGCTGCCGTCGGGAAGCGTCACGACGAGCGCGAAGCGGTCGCCCTCAATCTGCTGACGAATTTCGCACCGAAGGTGTTCGCCCTTGCGTTCGTAGAACCAGATCACGAAACCGCTGTGTTCAAGAATGGCTCCGCCCGCAATCGATGTATTCCCGAACAAAAAGCCGTCCTCGCGAAAGCGCCGGTGGTCCCTTGCTCTGTTTCGGCACACCCGCCTTGCGCTTTCGTCAGATTCGCGCGTCCCGCATTACTCGATCGCATACTGCGCGCGCGCGCGATCGATTTCGCCTTTGATCTGCACGGCGAGCGCCGCCGGCGCCACCACGCGCGCCAGCGGACCGAAGGACAGGATCCAGCTTCGCAGCGCCCAGTCGTTGCACACGTTCAGCGAGAGGACGAGTCCGCCGTCGCGGCGCTCGGTGTGTTTCTGCGAGGGATGCCAACGCCGCTCGCGCACATAGGGCGCAATCCGCGGCTCGAAGGCGATCTCGACGTGCTCGGGACGTCCCTCGTTAATCCCGATCGAATGGGTGAACGCCTCGGTCGACGGCGGCGCGGGGAAGCGTTCGTCGAGGAGGGACAACGTCCGGATCCGCTCGACCGCGAAGGTGCGCTGTTCCTTGTATTCCGGCACGTAGGCCAGCAGGTACATTCCGCCCTGCGAGTAGATCAACCGGTGCGGCTCGATCAAGTACTGCTTCTCGCGCCCGCTGGTCATCGAGAAATACGTGGCCGAGGCGCGTCGATGGTTGAGTGTCGCGTCGAGGAGACGCGCGACGTGCTCGCGTTCGAGGTCGCCGCCGCCTGTGCGGGCTGCGCCTTTCGCCTGCATCACCAGCGGAAGGCGATCGAGGAACTGCCGCATGCCTGGCGTCAGCGCCGCGGCCAGCTTGTCGAACGCAGATGCCACGTCGCGGTGAAACGGCGTCGCCGCGAGACACTCGACGAGCGCGCGACTGAAATAAAGCGCGCTCAGCTCCGCCAGCGTGAAGCCCGGCACGTCGAGCCGCTTGAACGCCTTCGCTTCGAGCGTCCAGTAGCGCTTCCCGTCGTGCACCTCGTCGAACAGCGGGAACCCGGCGGTCTGCAGCGCCTCGAGGTCGCGGCGAATCGTCCGAGTGGTGACGCCCGTGCGCGACGCCAGATCGTCGATCGTCAACCGGCGCGACGACTCGAGGTCGCGCAGGATCGTCCACTGGCGGATGACTTCAGCGTTGCGCGGCATCAGGTGTGCGCCGGCGCGCCGCGAACAGACTCGTCCACGCGCCGGATTCTACCGCGTTGCGACGTCGGCAGATCGTGTCAGAACGGACCGCACTGTCCCTGCTTGAGCGCGGCGGTGTTCGCGCCTCCGCTGAGCGCCGCGTTCTGCCCGCACTGAAGATTGTGCTGCACCGTATTACCGAACACCTGGATCGGCGCCGCGTTGTTCATAATCTGCAGGTTGCCGCCAACGAGGTTGCCGGCGCAGTTCGCCGCCGACCCGATCGTGATCGACGTGCCGTTGTTTTGCACCTGGACGTTGCCCTGGACCGCGGCGCCGCAGACCGCGCTCGCGGCCACGCTCGACGGGAGGTTCTGGATCTGCAGATTGCCGCCAATCGTGCCGCCGGTAATCGAGAACGCCCCGCCGCCGATCAGCTGCACGTTGCCAGTGATGGCGCTGCTCTCGAGCGCGATCGTGCCACCCGAGACTTGCAGATTCCCGGTGACGCGGCTTCCGCCCGTCAACACCAGCGTCCCGCCGTTTACGCGCACATTTCCGGTGACGACGCCGCGAGTGAACGTGACTGTCTGGCCGGTTACGATCGTCACATCCCGGTTGGCGTCAACCGTCACCGTGCCCGTCCCGGTTCCGGTGTTGCCATGCGCGTCGGTGGCCCTGCACGTCACGATCGTTGTCCCGACCGGGAACGTCGAGCCGGAGGCCGGCGAGCATACCGGTGTGAGGGTCCCGTCGACAAGGTCGCTCGCCGTGGCCCCGAACGTCGCAACGGCCCCCCCCGCCGAGGCCTGGTTGACGGTGACGCTGGTCACCGACACCACAGGCGGAGTTGTGTCCGTCGCCGTCATCGTTGAGGAGGCCGACACGGGGGCGAAATTCGCATCGCCCGCGTATGAGAACGAGATCGAGTACGGACTCCCGGCAGGGGTTAGCGTCCCGGTTGCCACTGACGCGCTGAAAGCGCCCGCCGCGCCGATGGACGCGGCGGCGCCCTGCGTTCCGAGCGTAATCGTTACGCTCCCCGTCGGCACAAGACCGTTGACCGCGATAACCCCGCTGACCGTCGTCGAGGCCGTCCCCGCCTCTATCGATGACGGTGCCAGGTCGCTGAAACCGGGCGTCCCTTTTTCCACGGCGAACGACTGATCGACCGGCGCCGCGCTGGCGAACTCCGTCGGCACCGAAGCCGGAGTCGACAGATCCACGTTCCCCGCTTGCGTCGCCCGGATCGTCACCATCCCCGGCCCGGTGGGGTGCACCAGACCGTCATTGATCGTCGCGGGTCCCGATACGACTGCTATTGCGACCGGCAAACCCGAAGACGCGGTTGCGTTGACGGCGAAGTCTGAGTCGCCGTATGCGTGCGGCGCGATGGCCGGGAACGTGATCGTCTGCGCCTGGGGGTTATTGCCATTGACGCCCGCCTTGATGCAGTTCTGGATCGGCTGCGGCAGGTTCGAGAACAGGGTGAACTGCGAGGAGCCACCGGTCGTGTCGCTTCGGACCAGCGTCTCGACCGCCGCGACCGTCGTCAGATACTTCGTCCAGGAATCTGATTTGATGTTGACGGTGTTCGGCGTTACGACGGCGATCGTGCGCGTGGAACAATTCACGCGGGAGATGTCATCCTCGGCCCCGTCGTCGGGCAGCACCAGCGCGACCTTCCACGTGTAGGCGGGGACCGTGACGTGCCCACCCGCAAGTGTCGTCGTCACGCCGCCGTTGCTGCCGGTGCCTCCGGATCCCAGCGGTCCAGAGACGATGTAGATCTCATTGGGATGGTCCGGATCGCCGTGCACGACGCTCCGCAGGTAGTTCTCGAAGTCTTCCCACGGTCCGGCGTTGTTGTCGTCCGACTGGGCCACCATGTTCGACATCAGGAACGTGGCCTGGTTGACGGGCGTGGACGACTCGCGGTCGGCGTTGGGCGTCATGTGGCCGCGATCGAAGCCGCTCCCCGTGAAGTCGAACGACTGCACGCGGTACCAGTCGGCCGGCACCGCCGGATCGGGACGGAACGTATCGACGCGCGAGGGATGGTTGGTCGGAATCCACGCGGTCGTTAGATGCCAGCTCACCCAGTTCGGCCGCCCGAGAGCGCGGTCGTACGACAGCGCGTATTCCGGCTTCGACATCAGATAGTTGTCCGGCTGGTTCACGTCGGCCGTCGCATCCGTCGGGTTGCCCATCAGCAGGTGGACGTCGGCCGATTCGGGCGCCGCGGCTCCCGACGCGACGGTGAACGACCAGGTGTAATCGGACGGCGGCGCCAGCAAGCCGGTGTCGGCGTCGTGGACCTTATCTTTGAATACTGTGACGGTGCACTGCTCGCCGGCCGCGAAGTTCACGTTTGGCGTGACGTAGTGCGTGATGCCGCTCGCGGCCTCGGTCGCATCGTCGTGCGACCGCGTAGTGGCGCAGGTGATGTCGTACCAGGAGGGATCCAGCGTCACGGCTTCGGTGAACGTCACCGTGATCGTGCCGTCGCGCGGCGCGTCGAATCCGTTCAGCGTCGGATCGGTCGTGAAGACAGAGGGCGGAATCACGACAATCGGCGCGGTGCTGACCGGGTTCGGCGGTCCGATCACGAAGTCCGACCTGTTGTCGTTGGTGTCGATGAATCCGCCGTCTTGCCGGAAGAGCGCTGCCTGGTTGGTCGGCGTGGGCGCCGGCGCGGTTCCTGATCCCTCGAAACAGTTGGCGGTCGTGCCGTAGCCGACGAGATCTTTGATATGAGGCGACGTCGGACACCCGCTGGGATCCGTCAGGAAGTCGCCATTGTCCACCAGCGCGACCTTACCGGCGCTCTGGCCCATGTTGATCTGGCCGATCACGTTGGCTGGCGGCAGCGAGCTTCCGACCGCGCCGCCCGAGGCGAGCGAGATCAGGTAATACTGCCCGGGCGCGATCGTTCCGCCGAGCGGCTGCCGACCCGTCCAGTCACCGGTTCCGGTCGCGGGCGCGTACTGAAGCGACCATCCGGTGAGATCGACGGTCGCACTCCCGCGGTTGTACAGCTGGACAAAGTCATTCGTGAAGGTCGCGTTGCTGTTGCCGCCGCCTGGATAAATCTGGCTGATGAC
This sequence comes from Vicinamibacterales bacterium, assembly GCA_050747805.1. Taxonomy (GTDB): domain Bacteria; phylum Acidobacteriota; class Vicinamibacteria; order Vicinamibacterales; family 2-12-FULL-66-21; genus JAICSD01. The sequence continues at coordinate 7,595 of JBOGIZ010000203.1, forward strand.
GATCGTGCTGTTCGCGAGCGGCGCCGTGACCGTCAGGGAGATGTTCAAGGCGCCTGTGCGGCCCTGATCGTCCCTGATCGAAATCGGAATCGTCTTCGACCCTTGCGACGTCGTCGCATCGACCTGGGCGGCGAACGTGAACGTGTTGCCCGACGCCTGGAACGTCTGTGTGCTGCTGCCGCCGATCGCCGAGAGGTCGCCCGTCACTGTCAGGCCCGTGCTCGCGGGGCCGGACCCCGGCGTCACGTTCACCGTCAAAGTTGTGCTGCCGCCAGGCGGAACGCTCGCGGGGCTTGCGGAGCCCGTTCCCGAAGGCGGCACCGAGGCGCCCGTGACAGTGAGGTTGATATTGCCGACCCTGAGCGCGACTGGTCGTCCGTGATCGCTACGGGCAAGGACTTGATGCCTGTGGCTGAACCCTCCGAAACCGTCGCCGAATACGAGAAGACGTTATTTCCCGCAACCTGATCGCCGTTCGTCCCATCGTCAAAGAATTGCTGCGACGAGGAGCCCCCAATTGACGACAGGTCCGCAGAAACCGCGAGGCCCGTGCTGGCAGGATTTGCGCCCGGCGTGACAGTCACCGTCAGCAGCGTGCTCCCGCCGACGACGACTGAGGGCGGGTTCGCGGCGGTTGTGGCCGTCGGATTGGTCGACGCGGTGGAGGCGATGCCAAGCACCGAGATGTTGTCGATTGCAAGCGCCTGCGCATTGGTCACCGTGGTACCGCTGCAGACCGAGTAGTTCCACGCGAGATAGACCGAACCGTTCGCCGGCACGTTCGCCGGCAGCGTCAACGCTGTGTTGGTGATCGATGTGGTTGCGCCAGGGGCGGAAGGATAGCCCGCGTTGCTGGCATCGGCGGCGAACTTCGTGAGGAACGTGGCGCCGGCGGTTGTCCACGTCGATCCGTCCGGCGACGAGTAGAGCTGAATGCAGAACCCTTGCGGGTTGGAGCCGCCGCGGTATTTCTCCACGTCGTACGAAATCTGCAGTCCGCTCAGTGGACCGCCGGTTGTGTTCTGAAATTGCGCATACAAATTCCCGCTGGCCGTTCCGCCGCTGGACGCGACGAACCCGATCGCGCGGTCGCTCCCGCCCCCGCTCGTCGTTCCCGAACCGAAGTTGTAGATTCCGTTGGTCGCGGAGCTGCTGAGATTTGCGCCGCCAGCGAAACCTGTCGTAGTCCCCGCAGCCCCAAAGGTGCCGAGTGCGCGCACCGCCGCCGCGCCACTCCCTGTCTTGTCGACCCGGAAGTCGGCCGGCAGCGTTGCCGTCGCGGACGTCCCGATGCTGTCGAAGTTCTGCGTGTACGGTGTGGTCGTCGAAATCGAAATTGCGGCGAGGGCAATCAGCCGGAAAACGGTCAGAACAAGGACAAACGTGAGGGCGTACGCAGACGTACGCATACGAAAGCGGGGCGTCATGGAATGCGAACCTCGAATGTTGGTGTGGAGCTGCGAACGCGTTGACTCGCAAGATTCTGCGCGATCCAGGATCTGAAAGGCAACGACAACGGCCAAATTCCGCGATCAGGACCGGAAGAGATGGGTGACCTGGCCTGTCACGTGCAAGGCGTAGAGTTCGCGCAGGAGGGAAAATGGCGCGACGTTGGTCAGCAGTTGCCGAAAGGCTGGATTTCGAGAAACCGGCGAGGATCGAAAGCGTACACACGCGTCGCCACGGCCTGCAGCTCGCCAGCTCGTCAGGGCCGGCGCTGCGCGGACCGGATAAGTACGCCGTACTGGCGTTGCGGCGCCGTCGGGCGCAGATTCGGGCTCGCCGGATGTTGGACTTGGTGAATGCGTGATTGCGCGAATCGGCGAATTGCCGGTGGCAATTCACCACCTCACCAATTCACCGATTCACTAACTATCCCTATGCGGCGTTCGCGGCGTTCGCGGTCTTCTTAATCTCGAGCTTCCGAACAACGATGCGAGCGGGCCGCCTGGTATCGCATTCGTGCCACCAAAGCCCATCCCGCAGCCACCAGCCGTTTTCACCCTGATCATCGAACAACGATCCGCAGCGCGCGCAGACGTCGTAGTCGAGTTTGGCCATCTTCCCGATCCCCTGTAAGTGGTTCTCGCCTTGGGGGAAGGCGTGCGATCGGTAAGACGCCCAAAGCTGGCGTCTGGTTTCTGAGCGGCACGGCCGCCCTTTAGCCATGCGGTCCGGTCGCCATCTGCCTCAACAGTTGCTGCCGCTGATCGGGCGCCAAGATCTGCGCAATTTGCTGGAAGAGGTCGATTTGTCTGTCGAGCTCGGTGTCTTGCCTCGGAGCGGCCGTCGGATTCGCCCTTGCCCTGCATATGCCGCCGCGAGGCGCAGGAGCGCTTCGTTCAGGAGGCCCGCGATTTGCACGCCGCCATTCGCGCGATCCTGAAACCGCATCAGCGGCAGAAGTTTGACCGCTTTTTACAACAGCATCGGATCGAGTAGCCCAATGAAGAGGACACTTGCGCTCCTTGTGTGTCTGGCGCCCGCGGTGGCCCTCGGCGCCAAGGACCGCCCGCATTTCGACAGTCATCCTGTGGAT
>JBOGIZ010000204.1:0-3509 GCA_050747805.1 Vicinamibacterales bacterium
GCTCGGATTCTGGTACACACCCCGGCCGAATGTCGCTCCAGACGGCCGGTGGGTGCTGTTCACGTCGAACTGGGAGAAGACGCTCGGCACCGATCCGCGCGCGGACGCGACCGAGCGCGCGCGCCAGGACGTCTTGCTGCTGAAGCTGAAAACGCCGCTCGAGCAGCAGGGCCGCTGCACGAATCCCACGGCGGGCCAACCCTGCCGCGGCGGCTCGAACTAGCCTCACCCGGGGGGGGGCGTTGCCCCTCGGACCCCCGACACGCTCTCTCGCGCGCCCTTCGCCGGCGCGCTCCATTCGCGTGGCTCGCTCGCGAACGCTCGCTAGCGCTGGTTATGAGATGACTTCCAGTGGCCCGTCACTAACGGCCTGTCCACGAGCCATACCAGGCGCGGGTGATAAGGCGCGGAAAAAAGCGGAGCACGCAGAAGATCTCGCGCAAAGGGCGCTGAGAGCGGAGGGCGCGGAGCACGGGTCCGTCGCCGGCCTCCGGCAGCCTCCGGCCGGTCGGGGCTGACAAGAACGGCGGGGAAACAAACCGCACTCGATTCACGCGGCTTGTTTTCCCGCCGTTCTTGTCAACCCCCGCCGCGCGCAGCGCAGCGCGACGGACCCGCTGTCTTGTTCTCAGCGCTCTCTGCTTTCAGCGCTCTCTGCGCGAGATCCGGTCCTCTGGGCGTACCATAGCAAGGCGTGATCACCCGATTCGCGCCCGCGCCGACGGGCTGGCTGCACCTCGGTCACGTACTGAATGCCGAGTACGTCTGGGGTGCTCTTCTCCGCGGCGTGCCGGATCCGCGAGGCCATCAGCCGCGCGTGCTGCTTCGCATCGAAGATCACGATCGCGAACGCTGCCGCCCCGAGTACGAAGCCGGCATTCTCGACGATCTCGACTGGCTCGGCTACAGACCCGACATTTTTCCCACCGACCGTTTTCGCGCGGGCCGCTGCGACGGCCGGCAAAGCGATCGCGGATCCGTTTACTACGAAGCGCTCGAGATTCTGCGCGCGCAGGGGCTGGTCTATGCGTGCGACTGTACGCGGAGGGATATCGAGGGGCGCGTCGCGGAGCGCGGGGGGCGAGGTGCGGGGTGCGGAGTGCGGCGGGCGAGCGGAGTGCGGCGGGCGGGGAGCGGAGGGCTGGGTGCGGGGCGCGGAGTGGGGGGTGCGGCGCGCGGAGAGATCACGGAGGGTGCCGAGATCAGGTACGACGGGCACTGCCGCGATCGCGGACTGGCACTCGCCGACGGCACCGGTTGGCGCGTGCGAATGGACCCGGGGGTCGAGCCTTTCGTGGATCTCCGGCTCGGACCGCAGGCGCAAGATCCGTCCGAACAGTGCGGCGACGTGCTGATCCGCGATCGGCTCGGCAACTGGACCTACCAGTTCTGCGTGAGCGCGGACGATGATCGACAGGGCGTCGACCTGGTGATTCGCGGCGAGGATCTGCTCGCGTCGACGGGACGGCAGATGCGCCTCGCGCGGCTTCTCGGTCGCGAAACGCCCGCGGCGTTCCTGCACCACGCGCTCATCATGAAGTCGCCGGATCAGAAATTGAGCAAATCGGACGGCGACACCGGCGTGCGCGAGCTGCGCGCGCGCGGCTGGACGCCGGACGAAGTGAAGCGCGCCGCCGTTACTTCGATCCCATCCGCGCCTTCAACTCCTCGAACCAATTGAGCACGACGTGGACGTGATCGCCATCCGACAGCAGCTCCGGCCCGTACGCGCGTTCATCGGCGGCAACCTTGACGATTTGTTCGGGCGCCCCGCCATTCGCCGACACACGCATGATCCCGCCGGGGCCGGCGCCGAACATGATGAAATCCCCCTGCCAGTTCATGCCGAACGGATTTTCGGCGGCACACAAGGTTGCCGGCGCTCCGCCGGCAATCGATACGCGCTTCAGCCCGTCTGACGACCAGTATGCGATCGCCTCACCGTCGGGCGAGAACACCGGACTGGTGATGCCCGCCGGTGTCCCGGCCTCGACACTGGCGAGGATTCGGGGCTCCGGATCCGTCATGGACCGGAGGTACAGGTGACCGGCCGCGACATACGCGACGCGCGACCCGTCCCGCGAGATCGCCAATTCCTGCCGTCCCATGTTGGAGAAGGTTTCATTGTTCGCGAGCGGAATGTCGAAACGCGCCACGAGCGGCCGCGACGGCGCGGGCCAGAGCATCCACGCGATCGCGGCAGTCACCGCAGCAGCGAGCAGCGCGACCGCTGTGATGCTGACCGCACTGCGGCGGTGCGGATCCGCCGTCGGCTGGGCCGCCGACGTCGGCTGCATCGCGGTCCGAGGCAGCTCCGTCAAGAGAAACAGCGGCGTCGTGATGTCCGCAAACCGTTGGCGCCGATCTCTTGCGAGACATTTGGTGAGGACGAGACGAACGGTTTCAGGGACCTCGGCGGGAAGCGCGGACCAATCCGGCTCGCCGCGCAGGATCGCCGCGAGGGTGTCGCTGACGTCTTCGCCGTCGAACGCGCGGCGGCCCGTCAGCATCTCGAACAGCACGCACCCGAACGCCCAGATGTCGCTGCGCTTGTCCGCAGGCCGTCCCTTTGCCTGCTCCGGCGACATGTAGGCCGCCGTCCCGAGGATGACCCCAAGCGCCGTCATCTCCGGCGATGTAATCGTCGGCGGCGCGCTCAGATCGCCCGGCGCGAATGCTGCCTCAGGCTCCAGCGCTTTCGCAAGACCGAAGTCGAGGACCTTGACCTGACCATCGGCGGTGAGCGCGACGTTCGCGGGCTTCAGGTCGCGATGGATGATGCCCTTCTCGTGCGCCGCGGCAAGCGCGTCGCCGATCTGTTGTGCAATGGGCAGCGCCTCGTCCGGTGGCAGCGCGCCCCGACCGATACGATCCGCGAGCGTCTCTCCGTCGACGAGCTCCAAGACGAGGAACTCGACGCCGTCCGCGGTCTCGATGCCATGGATGTGCGCGATATTCGGATGATTGAGCGACGCGAGAACCTGCGCCGCGCGCCGAAACCGGGCGAGCCGCTCCGGGTCGCGCGTGAACATCGCCGGCAGGACCTTGATCGCAACCTCGCGGCCGAGCTTGCTGTCGAGGGCGCGATAGACCTCGCCCATGCCGCCGCTGCCGATCAGCGCGAGGATGTCGTAGCTGCCGAGGCGAGAACCTGACGAGAGGGCCACCGGGCTATTGGAGCGCGATTATAGCGCGCCATCGCGCGGCGCCGGGCGGTCACACCATCCGCGTTTCGGAGGCCGCGTAGCCTTCCGGCGCCTCGTGGCCGCCGTGGTACTCCTTGGTGTCAGGGCGCTTGATCTCCGAGTGCGCGACGATGCGGTCGCGGCGCAGCCCGCGGAAGTCGTCGAGCGAATGCCATCCCCGGTCGGCGTGCTTCTCGAGAAACGCTTGCATGCCCGAGAGCAGTCCCTTGATGACGTTCAGCCCGATCGCATGATCGAGCATCGCCGCCGTGCAGACCTGTGCGGTGCCGCAGCCGAGCAGAAAATAATTGAGCGCCTGCGAGA
>JBOGIZ010000205.1:0-6033 GCA_050747805.1 Vicinamibacterales bacterium
GATCGAAGGATTGCGGAAACTGCAACCCGTCTTCGGCAGCGTCGAAGGGCACCCCGGAATCGTGACGGCCGGATCATCATCGGGGATCACCGACGGCGGCGCCGCAGTGGTGCTGATGAGCGCGGGCACGGCGAAGGCGCGCGGCATCCGCCCGCTCGCGCGGATCCTGGGATGGGCGAGCGCGGGCGTCGATCCCCGCATCATGGGAATCGGACCGGTGCCAGCCGTGCGCACGCTGCTCGGCCGCACGAAGCTGGCGCTCGACGACTTCGATCTCGTCGAGCTGAACGAAGCCTTCGCCGCGCAGGTGCTGGCCGTGCTGAAGGATCTGCCGATCGACCGCGAGCGTCTGAATGTCAACGGCGGAGCGATTGCGCTCGGGCATCCCATCGGCTGCACCGGGACACGGATCGTCGTCACGCTGCTGTACGAAATGATGCGGAGGCAGGCACGTCGCGGACTGGCGACACTGTGCGTGTCCGGCGGGATGGGGATGGCGATGGGGATCGAGCTGTGTTAACGCCCAACTGCCAACGCCCAACTCCCAAGGCGTCAGGTTGCGCGCATCGTGACGCGCAGACGGAGCGTTTCGCCAAGAAATCCCTCGGAGGCCGCCGTGCGAGCGTCAGACGGAAAAACGCTCCGGAGGCGCCGGAGATCCGCGTGGGGTGTACCAGCGAAGCCACAGGGGCCCCGCGCTTCCGCCGACAGATCGCCGGAGGAGCGTTTTTCCGGCGCGCGGAGCGGGATTTCGCAGCGGAACGCTCCGTCTGGGCGTCGCTCGGTGGCGCCGCGCCACTCGCGGGTGGCGCGAACGGGGCCGCCCCGCTTCGCGCCGCAGGCGCCGCTCACGTGACAAGTGCTTTTGGCGCCGAGCACGAAAAGGGGTCCCCACCGCAAAGCGGTGGGGCTCAAGTGTTCGCGTCAGGACCCGCTACGGCGCGGTGAGATTTGATGCGATTCGCCATCATTGCCGGCGACGGCATCGGAAAGGAAGTCACCGCGGAAGCGGTCACGGTGCTGACGCGCGTCGGCGAGCTGTTCGGACACCGCTTCGACTTCGAGCATCTGCCGTGGGGCGCCGACTACTTTCTCGAGACCGGCATCACGATCCCGCCCAACGGCTACGCGATGCTGCGCGACGATTTCGACGCGATCTTCATCGGCGCCCTCGGCGATCCGCGCGTGCCCGACAACCGCCACGCGCGCGACATCCTGCTCGGGACGCGCTTCGAGCTTGATCTCTATGTGAACTATCGGCCCATTAAACTGCTCGATGCCCGGTTGTGTCCGCTCAAGAATCGGGGACCGAAAGATGTCGACTTCGTCGTGTTTCGCGAAAACACCGAAGGGCTCTATGTCAGCGTCGGGGGACGATTCAAAGCGGGCACCGAGGACGAAATCGCGATTCAGGAAGAGCTGAACACGTGGAAGGGCGTCAATCGGATCGTCCGCCATGCCTTCGCGTTTGCGACGGCGCGAGGCCTGACCAACGTGTGCATGGCGGATAAGAGCAACGCCATGCAGCAGGGGCACGCGCTGTGGCAGCGTGTCTTCAGGGAGGTGGCGGCAGAATACCCGGGCATCCAGGCCACGCACTACTACATCGATGCGCTCGCGATGTACATGGTGCTCGATCCGGCGCAGTTCCAGGTGATCGTGACGAACAATCTGTTCGGCGACATCGTTACCGACCTTGGCGCGACGTTTCAGGGCGGCCTCGGCATGGCGGCATCCGGCAATATTCACCCGGGCCGCACGTCGATGTTCGAACCGGTGCATGGATCGGCGCCGAAGTTCGCGGCCAAGAACATCGCGAATCCGATCGGTGCGATTTCGTCCGCGGCGCTGATGCTGGAGACCGTCGGCCTGGCGCAGGAAGCCGCCGCGATCGATGCCGCCGTGCTGAAGGCCGTCAAAGAGAATCAGGTCACCCCGGACATCGGCGGCAAACTCGGCACGCGCGAAGCCGGTGAGTTCATCGCTCGCCAACTCAATTCACCAACTCACTAATTCGCCAACTCAATTCACCAACTCACTAATTCGCGAACTCAATTCACCAATTCACTAATTCACCAATTCCAATTCACCAACTCACCAAATCACCAATGGCAGATATCTTCATTCTGGGCGGCGCCCGCACTCCCATGGCGGAATACAACGGCAAGCTGAAGGACATCTCAGCCATCGAGCTCGGCGCCATCGCGGCGCGCGCGGCGATGGAGCGCACGCACGTCAAGCCGGAGCAGATCGATCACGTCGTCTTTGGCAACGTGCTGCAGACCAGCGCCGACGCGGTGTACGGCGCGCGGCACGTCGGCCTGAAGGCCGGCCTTCCGGTGGAGGTGCCCGCCCTCACCGTCAATCGCTTGTGCGGCTCCGGCATCCAGGCGGCGATCAACGGCGGCCAGCTCATTCAGCTCGACGAAGCGGACATCGTGCTCACCGGCGGCATGGAGAACATGAGCCAGGCGCCGCACGTCATTCGCGGTCTCCGCAACGGCCTCCGGCTTGGCCAGGGGCAGCTCGAAGACACGCTCTGGTCGGCGCTGCTCGACACGCATTGCGGCTGCACGATGGCGGGCACGGCCGAGAACTGCGCGGCGAAGTACGGCGTCACGCGCGAAGAACAGGACCGCTACGCGATCCGCAGCCAGCAGCTCGCCGACAAGGCGTGGCGGGAAGGGCGGCTGAAGGACGAAGTCGTACCCGTCGAGCTGAAGTCGCGCAAAGGCGTCGAGCTTTTCTCGCAGGACGACCACATGCGCCCCGATTCGACGATGGAGGGGCTGGCGAAGCTGCCGCCGGCGTTCAGCAAGAACGGCTGCGTGACGGCGGGAAACGCGAGCGGAATCGTGGACGGCGGCGCGGCGCTGCTGCTCGCATCCGCCCGCGCCGTGAAGGCGCATGGCTTGTCGCCGCTGGCGCGTCTGACCCATTGGTCGTACGTCGGCGTCGAGCCGACGTTGATGGGGATGGGCCCCGCGCCGGCATCGCGCAAGGTGCTCGAACGAGCCGGCTTGACGCTGAAGGACATCGATCTCATCGAGGTCAACGAGGCGTTCGCCGCGCAGTATCTCGCGGTCGAGAAAGAGCTCGGTCTCGATCGCGACAGAGTGAACGTCAACGGCGGCGCGATCGCGCTGGGCCATCCGCTCGGGATGACCGGTACGCGCCTGCTCCTGACGCTGACGCTGGAGCTGCGGCGGAGAAACCTGAAACGAGGCCTCGCAACCGCGTGTATCGGGGGAGGGCAGGGGATAGCCGCCCTGGTGGAGACAGTCTGACAGGTGAAGGGTGCGAGGGGTGAAACCGTGCAAATTGGTGAATTCGTGAGTTGGTGATCTGGTGAATTGAGTTGGTGAATTGAATTCACCAACTCTCCAACTCACCGACTCAATTCACCAATTCACCAACTCACCAATTCAATTCACCAGATCACCAATTCACCAACTCACCAATTACCCGTGTGGAGTCTCTGATGTCGATCAAAACCGTCGGTATTCTCGGGTGCGGCCTGATGGGGAGCGGCATTGCGCAGGTCTGCGCGGCGTCCGGCTACCAGACCGTCGTTCGCGAAGTTGACGAGTCCGTGCTCAAAAAGGGACGCGGGCGAATCGAGAAATTTCTGTCCGCCGGCGTCGAGCGTGGCAAGGTGACGGCGGAGGCGAAGGCGTCCACTCTGGGGAACCTGTCGGGAACGACCCGCCTCGAGGATCTGAAAGAGGCCGACGTCGTGATCGAAGCCATCATTGAGAATATCGACGACAAAGCGAAAGCCTACGCGGTGCTCGACAGCGTCGTCTCGGAGCACACGATCTTCTGTTCGAACACCTCGTCGCTCTGCATCGCCGAACTGGCGTCGAAGACGAAGCGGCCGGATCGCTTCGCGGGGCTGCACTTCTTCAATCCGGTCCCTTTGATGCAGCTGGTCGAGGTGGTGCGCGGCCTGAGCACGAGCGACGAGACCTACAAGGCGGTCTTCGCGTTTGCGCAATCGCTCGGGAAAGAGCCCATCACCGCGCCCGATCGTCCGGGGTTCATCGTGAACCGGCTGCTCGTGCCGTATCTGCTCGAAGCGATCCGCACGTTCGAGGGAGGCCTCGGCACCGTCGAAGACATCGACAAGGGCATGAAGCTCGGGTGCGGCTATCCGATGGGCCCCTTCACGCTGCTCGACTTCGTCGGCCTCGACACGACGTACTACATCGCCAACATCATGTTCGACGAATACAAGGATCCGTCGTTCGCGCCGCCGCCGCTGCTGAAGCGCATGGTGCTTGCGGGAAGGCTCGGAAAAAAATCCGGGCACGGCTTCTATAAGTACTGACGGAATAGCTGGCCGCTTGTCACGGACGATCTCACGCAAAGAGCGCAAAGAATGGTTTTCTTTGGTTTGTTTGCGCCGCAAAGAACTGGCTTTGCTTTGCGTCCGTTGCGTGCTTTGCGTGACCGTCCGTCTCAGCGGATCTCGGCCAGCAGGTGCTGGGCTTTCTGCTTGAAGTCGCGATCTTCGGCCGCCCATTCGGGATCGATCGGCGCGCCGAGCACCTGTTGGAGGGTGGCGCGTGCCTCGTCCTTCTTCCCCTCGTCCACAAGCGTCTCTGCCAGGAAATAGAGCGTCGCCGTGCTTCGCGGGTTATAGGCGAGGGCCTTGCGCAGGTGCGCTTCCGACTCCTTGTTGCTGCCGCCGAACAGGCGCGGCACTTCGTTGTACCAGCGACCGAGCGCGCGGTCGGCTGACCCTTGCTGGAAGGCGGGATCGATTTTCAGCACGGTCTCGAGCTCTTGTTTGATCTCGCCGCGGTATTTGAGGCCCTGCCGCAGTCCGAAGGATTCGGCGAGCCCGCCCATGTTCGCGGCCAACCAGAAGTGCCCCTCGGGTTTATTCGGTGCAATCCGGACAGCGGCGCGCGCTGCGTCGATCCCGGCCTCGAGACTGGGCTTCCGCTCTGGCTCGGGCGCATGCTGCCCGAGCCAGTACCGTGCGCGGGCGAGTTTCCACGCGGAGTCGAAGTCCTCGGGATTGCGCACAAGCCGATCCGCCCAAATCCGCTCGGCCGCACGCGCGCTGGCGAGATTGTCGCGATTTGCGTACAACGCGTCGGGATCGGCCGTCTGCGCAGCGCCGACCGAACCTTGAACGAACGCCGAACCCTCAACGACCGTCAAACCCCGAACAAGCGCTGAACCCGTGGAACCCTGAACCAGCCCCGAACCCTGAACCAACCTCTGAACCTCGAACCCCGAACCCCGAACCAGCGATATGTACAATACGAGAATGCAGGACATCATCCGTCAGCTGCTCGCCGAGCTGGGGGAAGATCCGTCGCGCGAGGGGTTGCTCGACACGCCCAAGCGCGTGGAAAAGGCGTTGCGATTTCTGACGAGCGGCTACACCGCCGACGTGGACACCGTGCTCAACAACGCGCTGTTCACTGTGGATTATAACGAGATGGTGATCGTCAAGGACATCGACTTCTACAGCCTGTGCGAGCACCACCTGCTCCCGTTCTTCGGCAAGTGTCACATCGCCTATATTCCCAACGGGCGCGTCATCGGCTTGAGCAAGATTCCGCGCCTCGTCGAGGTGTTTGCCCGGCGTCTTCAGATACAGGAGCGGCTGACGAATCAGATCGCGGAGACGGTTCGCGAAAAGATCGACCCGCTCGGCGTCGCCGTGGTGATCGAGGCAACCCATCTGTGCATGTCGATGCGCGGCGTCGAGAAGCAGAATTCGTTCGCGATCACGAGCGCCATGCTCGGCGGGTTCCGGTCCGACGCGCGCACGCGCATGGAATTTCTCGAGCTGATTCGCCGGCCTGAGCTGCAGGCGCGCCCCTCAGCGCGTCCCTTCGAAGACGTCGTGCATTCGTAGACTCGATTCCGCACCTCTTGATGTGTCCCGCTAGAGCGTTTTCTGATCCGATGTAGTAACCGGGTAGCCGCAATGCGTGACGTAGTTCGTGCATTCCTCCGGCAGAAAGAGCGCGAGGGCGGCGCGGATCAACTCACAGACCTCGTCAAACGTGC
>JBOGIZ010000206.1:0-2535 GCA_050747805.1 Vicinamibacterales bacterium
ATCCCGGACAGCAGGACACTCTCGGTAAGGAGCTGCCGGATCACACGCCAGCGGCTCGCGCCGACGCTGAGCCGGATCGCGATCTCGCGCCGCCGCGCGGCGCCGCGCGCCAGGAGCAGATTGGCGATGTTGGCGCACGCGATGAACAGAGTCAACGCGACCATCGCCATCAGGATGTAGATCGGCTGCGCATACTCGCGCCGCAGACTGTCCAGACCGCTCGCGCCGTCCTGAAGTCGAAGCTGCGGCAGGTCCTGCAGCTGCTTCGCCGTCGTCGCGGACGCGGTCACGTATTGGAGAAAGGCGGGCGCGAGGCGCGCTTGCGCCTGCGCGAGCGTGACGCCCGGCTGCAGACGTCCCATGAGTTCGATCCAGTAGAAGTGGTCGCCTTCACCGTCGCCGCTGCTCATGGGCGACGCGTGCAGCGGAAGGTAGACGTCCGGGATCGCGCCGGGCTCGGCGCCGAAGAACGCGCCGGGCGTCACACCAATGACGACGACCGGGTGATCGTCCACGCGAATCGTCTGACCAACGGCCGAGCGGATGTCGCCGAACTGCCCGGTGGCGAATCGCTCGCTGACGACTGCGACGGGCGCCGGCGCGAGATCGTCGTCGCTCGGTTGAATCAACCGTCCGGCGGCCGGTACGACGCCCATCCCCTCAAAGTACTGGCCCGACACGTATTGCCCGAGCCGTGAGTCGGTATTGCCCGCGACCGTAACGCTCAACTGATCGTTCACGAAATAGCAGAAGGCGCTGGCGAGGATGTCGTCGTGCGTCTGAAAGAGCTTCAACGCTGGATACGGGAAGTTGCTGGCCAGGATGCCGGTCACGGGATCGAACGACGATCCCCCCGTCGACCAGGACTCGCCCTTCGACGAGATCGCGTAGCTCCTCGCGTGCCATTTCATGATCACGAGCGACCCTGGATCCTGGACAGGCAACGGCCGCAGGACGACGGATTCCAGGAAGCTGTAAATGGCAGTGTTCGCGCCGATGCCCAGCGCGAGCGACGCGACCGCGAGCACGGCGAAGAGGGTGTCGCGCCGCATCGATCGGAGCCCGTAGCGCAGGTCCTGGCCGAGACGCTCGAGCGAGAGCCACGTCATCTCCCCGCGTGCGTCTTCGGCAGCGAGGGCGAGGTTGCCGAGCTGCCCGCGTCCGGCGATGGCCTCGAGGGACTCGAGCTCCTCGCGCATGTCGCGCTCGGCCGCGCGGCGGACGGACGGAATGAGCAGCGTCAGCTTCTTCCAGACCGTCATGCCTGTCCCTCGGGCTCCGGCCGCATCACGCGCGCGATCGCGGCGGCGAAGCTGCGCCACTCGGAGTGCTCCTGCTTCAGACGCTTGCGTCCGGCCGCGGTCAGCCGGTAGAACTTCGCGCGCCGGTTCAGCTCGGAGCGCTCCCACTTGGACTCGATCCAGCCTTTCATCTCCAGCCGCTTGAGCGCTGGATAGAGCGAGCCGAACTCGATCGTGAGCGTCGCCGTCGATCGGTCGGCGATGGCTTTGGCGATGCCGTATCCATGGAGCGGACCGCGATCGAGCGTGCGCAGGACCAGCATGTCGAGCAGGCCATGGAGGGGTTCCATGTTGAGAGAGACTATATGAAGATAATCGTTATATCAAGCGCCCCGCCTTCGGTCGCCTGGAAAGAACGTAAGCTAAGTGGCGGCCTTGAGTCGTTGTGGGCTCGCCCCGAGGTGTATTCATGCCGTCCCGCACGGACCATCTGCTGGAGCAGATCGCGCAATTCGAACGTCAACTCGAACTCGAACTGGACACGACGAGGGCGAAGTGGCGGTATCGCGTCGAAGGCGGGCGTGTTCGCTTCGAGCAGGACGCGCGCGAGTTCCATCGGCGATTCAAGCAAGGCTTCCTGGGCTTTCTGCGTGAGAGCAACGTTCTCAGCATCGTGACGGCCCCGGCGATTTACTCCCTGATCGTTCCGGTCGCGCTGCTGGATGTCTGGGTGTCGATGTACCAGACGATCTGTTTCCGAGCGTACGGCATCGCGCGCGTCAAGCGGTCGGCCTACATCGTTATCGACCGGCAGCATCTGGCCTATCTGAACTGGATAGAGACGCTGAATTGCGTGTATTGCGGGTACGCGACTGGCGTGTTCGCGTACGTGCGCGAAATCGCCGGCCGCACGGAGCAGTACTGGTGCCCGATCCGACACGCGAAACGGGCGCACGCGCCGCATCCGCACTATCGGGAGTTCGTCGATTATGGCGACGCGGAGGGATACCGCAGACGGCTGATCCCGCTCAGAAACGAGTTGAAGGGGGAGTCTGGCCTGCGGGATCATTGATGGGTCTCGTGCGGATGCAGACAAAGACGATTGCCTGCTGTGCGCCCTTCGGCGGCGGCGGTCTGGGACGTCATCTGTTCGAGGTCGTCGAAGACGCCCGGGCGCGGAACGAGCTGGCGCAGTACTACACTCACGACGCGCCGCTCGAAGACCTCGCCGCGCGCGTGATTCCACTGGCGTCTCTCGGCTTCCTTTTTCGCTATACTCCGCTGCGTTTCAGTC
>JBOGIZ010000207.1:0-2562 GCA_050747805.1 Vicinamibacterales bacterium
CGATGAATGCCGAGGTCGTGGAGATCGATCCATCGGGCAGGCGAGACGCCCGCCCCACTACTCAGAGCTTCCACTACTCCGCCTTCAGCTTGCGCACTTCCGCGGACAGCTCCGGCGCTGCCTTGAAGAGATCGGCCACCAGTCCGTAGTCAGCGACCTGGAAGATCGGCGCTTCGGGATCCTTGTTGATCGCCACGATCGTCCGCGAGCCTTTCATGCCGACCAGATGTTGGATGGCGCCGGAAATGCCCAGCGCCACATACAGCTTCGGCGCGACGGTCTGGCCCGAGCTTCCGATCTGGCGGTCCATCGGCAGCCATCCGGCGTCGCAAATCGGGCGCGACGCCGCCAGCTCGGCGCCCATCGCCTGCGCGAGCTGCTGCGCGACCGCGATGTGCTCCTGCCCCTTGATTCCGCGGCCCACCGCGACGATCCGTTCGGCCTGCGACAGATCGACCGCCTGCTTCGCTTCCTTGAACGGCGCTTCAGGCTTCTGGCGAATTTTCGAGGCGTCGACGGTAAGCGACGCGCGGCGGATCGGGGCGGCCGACGCGCCGGTCTTCATCGTGTCCGCGCGACACGCGCCGATTTGAAACGTCGCGAGGTGCGGTCCCTCGACAGCGACATCGGCCTGCAGTTTGCCCTGAAACATCGGCCGCACGTACGCGCCCGACTTGATCGCGACGCAGTCCGTCACGAGCGGCCACCCGAGCCGAGCCGCCAGCGCCGGCGCGAAGTCGCGGGTCTGATACGTGTGCGGCAGAAACACCCGGTCGGGATGCTCCGCCTTCACGAGCGCGTCGAGCCCGAGGACCCAGCCGTCAGCCGTGTATTCCGCGAGCGCCGCCTGGTCGATCAGGATCACCTCGACGATATCGGCCGCTGCGATCTGCGCGGCCGGCGCATCGAGCGCCGACCCAGGCAATGCGACTTTCACCGGCTGGCCGGAGGTCTGCGCCGCGGCAATTGTTTCGAGCGTCGCGCGATTGAGGGAGCCCCTGCGCGCTTCCGCGACCACCAGAATCACAGCACCCTCGCTTCCTCGCGCAGGCGTTTCACCAGCTCTTTCGCCGCGTCGGCGGGGCTGCCGGGGAGCATCTGCGTCTTCTTGCCCTTCTCGGGAAAATAGAGCGATGCAATCCGCTGCCGGGCGGCGGCGGGCGCGGGCGCCGCGACATTGCGAATCTCTTTCTTCTTCGCCGCCATGATCCCTTTGAGCGTGGCGTAGCGCAGCTGATTGATGCCGCTCTGGATGGTGAGCAGCGCCGGCAGCGGCAGCGTGACCCATTGGAACCATCCGCCCTCGAGCTCGCGCTTGACCCGCAGGTGTCCGGACTCCGACGCCGCCTGCACTTCCATGATGATCGTGGCGTGGGGAATCCCGAGCGTCTCCGCGAGGACGACCCCGGTCTGGCCGAAGCCCTGATCATCGGACTGCAGGCCCGTGAGCACGAGATCCACCGCTTCGTCGCGGATGGCCGACGCGAGTGCGTGCGCGATCGTCTCGGAATCGGCGGTCGCGAGCGCGTCGGATTCGACGTGGATGGCACGATCGGCGCCGCGCGCAAGCGCCTCGCGGATCACCTGCGCGACCCGCGCCGGGCCCGCCGAGATGACGATGACCTCGCCACCGTGCTGCTCTTTCAGGCGAAGCGCCTCTTCGAGCGCGTAGGCGTCAGGCTCGTTCAGCTCGAAGCTGGCGTCCTGATCGCGAATCCAGGTCTTTTGATCGTTCACGCGCAGCTGCCATTCGCGCGTGACCACTTGTTTGATGCAGACAGCTATTTTCATGCTTTGGCGCTCGGGCCCTCGCGTCCGCTCGCTTCACCCCGCTCGCGGCTGGCGCTTGCTGTCACGACGAATTCACGCAAAGAGCGCAAAGCGCGCAGAGATCAAAAAGGACAATTCTTTGCGTGCTTTGCGCTCTCTGCGTTCGTACGTCGTAACAAGCGTACACTCACTCGGCTCTCATTCCTCGAATCTCTTCATCAACAGCGTCCCGTTCGTCCCGCCGAAGCCGAACGAATTCGACAGCGCGTACTGGATCTTCATCGGGCGCGCCGTGTGCGGCACGTAGTCGAGATCGCACGCGGGATCCGGATTGTCGAGGTTGATCGTCGGGGGCGCAAGCTGGTGCTTCACGGCCAGCGCGGTGATGCCCGCTTCGAGGCCGCCGGCCGCGCCGAGCAAGTGCCCGGTCATCGACTTGGTCGACGACATCGCCAGCTTATACGCATGGTCGCCGAACATTGTCTTGACCGCGAGCGTCTCGGTCGGGTCGTTGATGGGCGTCGATGTGCCATGCGCGTTGATGTAGTCCACCTCGGTCGGCGCGATGCCGGCCTTGCGAAGCGCCATGGCCATCGACCGGATCGCGCCGTGTGCGTCCTCCGGCTGACTCGTCAGATGGTGGGCGTCCGAGGTTAAGCCGTAGCCGACCAGCTCCGCATAGATCGGGACGCCCCTGGCGCGCGCCGAGTCGAGCGTCTCGATCACGAGAATCCCGGCGCCATCGCCCATGACGAACCCGTCGCGGTCCTTGTCGAACGGACGGCTCGCCCG
>JBOGIZ010000208.1:0-3911 GCA_050747805.1 Vicinamibacterales bacterium
GCCGCCGCCTTGGCGCGCGCCTCTTCGCCGCGATCTTTCATACGTAACAGTCTGTCCACTGGTGGACTAGACGTTATCTCGTCGCGATGCTCGTCACCAGCGCTTCGCCTGGCGTCAGCGTGCCATCCGTCGATTCCGTCCACGTATCGTCCGACAGCCCCGGGTGGACGAGAATCGGCGTCAGTACCTGTCCGTCGTACTTCCACACGCGGGCGGTGCCTTTCGGGGGAGACGAGGCGGCCGCGCCATGCCGCGCCGCCAGCACTTCGGGCGGTGGCTGGAACGACAGCGCGCGGTTCGGGATGCGAATCGCCTGCGCGCGACGCGCGCCGGGAAGCGTGATGACGGCCGTCATGCCGGGACGCAATTCCTGATTCGGATTGGTGACGTCGATGATTGCCATGTAGGTCACCACCGCCGGGTTCGTCGAGGCCATGCTCGTTGAACTCGCAGCCGGAGCGGCCGTCGTGGTCGCCGCCGCCGTTGTGGACGTCGAAGCGGTCTGATTGACCGGATTGAGCCGCACCTGCGAGAGAGTTCCGTGAAAACGCTGGCCCGGGTACGCGTCCACGGTGAAGACGGCCTCCATGCCGGCGCGCACGCCGCCCACGTCCGCTTGGTCAATCAGCGCCTGAAGCTGCAGGTGCGTGAGCGTGTTGGCGACCACGAACAATGTTGGCGCGGACATCTGCGCGGCCACGGTCTGGCCGACGTCGATGTCGCGCTCCGTCACGATGCCATCGAGCGGAGACGTGATGATCGTGTACCGGAGATTGGCCTCGGCGGTGTCCACGGACGCCTGCGCCTGGGTCACCTTCGCGCCGTACGCCTTCACGTCGGCGGCCGCCGAATCGTACGCAACCTGCAGATCGTTCAGATCCGAGTCGTCGAGCAGCCGCTGGACGTGAAGCTCACGCCCCCGCGCCAGATTCGCCTTTGCGCTCTCGGCCGTGACCGTGGCGTTCTGCAAGGCCCCTTGCGCGTTCCCAAGCGCACCCTGGGCCCCGACTAGCGCAGCCTGGTAGGTCGAAGGGTCGAGCTTCGCCAGGACATGCCATTTCTTGACGAATGTGTTGAAGTCGGCCTCGATCGACTCGACGATGCCGCCCACCTGTGAACCGACTTGCACGCTGTAGGCGGGCTCAAGCGTGCCTGTCGTGAGTATCTGCCGCTCGATCGGGCCCGACGTGACCGGCAGCGTCGACACGGCCAGCGCCGGTGCCGCACGGGTGAGCCAGACCGCCACACCTCCGGCGATGAGGAGTGACAAAACGGTGACGATCCCGACCGTGCCTCGCGTGGAAGCCATAGAAACCTGTTTCGCAAATCGATTTTGGGGGCTGCACATCCTTACGACGTGCAGGAAACGGACGTTTCGCCGATCGCGCGCCCGCCTCGTCAGTTTGCGTTGAGCGCCTCGAGCACGAGGCGTGCGGGTTCGTACGAGGGGTCGATGGTGAGCGCGGCCCGCAGTTGACGGATCGCGTCCGCCCGGTGCGCGCGGGCCTCGCCTCGTGCGATCATGAAAAACCGATGGCAGCGCACGCGCACACTCACGCGCACGACGATCATCACGATCACGATCATCACGGCCACTCGCACGCCGTCAGCGCCGACGCGGATCGCCGCTACCTGACGGTCGCGCTCATGCTGATCGTGGCCTTCATGGTCGTCGAGATCGTCGTCGGGATCCTCGCCCACTCACTCGCGCTGCTGTCGGATGCCGCGCACATGCTCACCGACGCCGGCGCGCTCGCGCTGTCGCTGTTCGTAATCCGCTTCGTCGAGCGGCCTTCCGGCGCCGGCTACACGTACGGACGGCGGCGCGCCGAAGTCCTCAGCGGTCATGCGAATGGATCGGTGCTGCTGGTGCTCGCAGCGCTCATCACCTACGAATCAATCTCGCGGCTGATTCACCCGCCCGCGGTGGCGGGGCTGCCGATGACGATCGTGGCCGCCGCCGGCGTCGCGGTGAACATCGCCGCCGCCTGGACGCTCGCCAAGGCGAACCGCGGCAGCCTCAACGTGGAAGGCAGCTTTCAGCACATCCTCACCGATCTCTACGCCTTCATCGGCACGGCGATCGCCGGCGTCGTCATCATCGTGACCGGCATCGATCGCGTCGACGCGATCGCGTCGCTCATCGTCGCGGGACTGATGTTTCGATCGGGATTTCAGCTGCAGCGCACGTCGCTGCGCGTGCTGCTCGAAGCCGCCCCTGAAGGCGTCGCGCCGGCCGAAGTCGGCTGGGCCATGGCGCACGGCGCTCACGTGAAAGAGGTGCACGACCTGCATCTGTGGGAAATCGCGCCGGGCCATCCAATCCTGACCGCGCACGTGCTGGTCGAGCCGGATGCCGACTGCCACGGCGTCCGGCGGGATCTCGAACAGCTGTTGAAGGATCGCTTCTGCATCGATCACACGACGCTGCAGGTCGAGCACGCGCACGAGGAGTTCCTGACGATCGGCCGCGCGCCCGCGGACTGCGAAACCCGTCACTGACCACGGAGGTCATTCGGCGTGGTAGTCGGCGAGCGTGATGCGATCGCGGAAGCCGCGGCCCGCGGCGAACTCGGCGATCCATCCGATCGAGAGCAGCCGGAGGAGTCGGCTGCCGATGAACAAGCCCGCGCGCGAGCGCGGCGCAAACCATCCAGTGAACCCTCGCGCAACGCGCTGCTTGGCGCGCACGAAGGGACCAAAGATCTGCTGGTAGCGCGCGAAGGCCTCGTCGTAGCGGCCGCGGGCGGTCGCGAGTTCGCCGGCCAGCACGTACGCCGCGGTCATTGCGAGGGCCGATCCCTGGCCGCCCAGCAGTGAAACGCAGAACGCGGCGTCCCCTACGAGCGCAACCCGTCCGTTCGTCCACGACGTGTCCGACCCACCCATGACAATCTGGCTCACGCGATCGAAATACAGATCTTCTGCGCCATCGAGCGCGTCCAGGATCCGCGGACATTCCCATCCAGCATCCGCGAATCGACGCCGCAGTTCCGCCTTCTGGCCCGCGAGGTCGTGCGGCAGCGCCGGGTCGGCGTCGGCGAAGGTGAAGAGGAACATCGTGCGGTCGCCCGACATCGAGAATCGCGAGACCTCCTGGCCGACCTGCGGGTACATGACGTAGGTGAGCTCATCGCGAAATCGATAGCCGCTCGTCTCGAAGGCCGCAACTTTCAGTCCGAGATAGCGCTCGAAACGCTCCTCCGGACCGAAAGCCAGCTCGCGCGTGCGTGAATGCAGACCGTCCGCGCCGATCACCAGATCGAACGCCTGTTCAGGATGATGGTCAAAGGACACCGCCACCGAATCCCCGCGCTGATCGAGCCGCGCGATCGAATCGCCGAAGATCGTCTCGACCTTGTCCGCGATCGCGCCGTAGACGAGCGCGGCGAGGTCGCCTCTTGGGAGACTCGCAAATCCGCCGCTCGCGCGCGCGAACATCTGCGCCGGGAAGCCGCCAATGCGGCGTCCGTCGCGATTGACCACCCTGACTTCCTGGACGATGTACGCGTGTCGTCGGATGTCCGGGAGCAGCCCCATGCGGCCGGAAACATCGTAGCCCGCGCCCCAGAAGTCGATCACGTAGCCGCCGGTCCGAAGCGTCGCGGCGCGCTCGACGAGCGTCGGCGTCATGCTGTACCTCAGCAGCCAGTACGCGAGCGTCGGCCCGGCAATACCGGCGCCGGAGATCAGAATCCGCATCCAGCGATTATCGCGTTACGGGCACGCGTCCGTCACATGGATGCTAGTCCCCTGGAAGCGTGATGCGTTGCATAAGTCCCGGAGCGCGGCGCCCGGATGGCCAGGCGCGACGACCGAGCATAGGTGGCATATGTGAGGGAGGAGCAACGCCGCCAGCCGGGATGCCCCGCCCGGGAATGATGTGACGCATCACGTTTCCAGGGGACCAG
>JBOGIZ010000209.1:0-2155 GCA_050747805.1 Vicinamibacterales bacterium
CGCCATGGCCGCCGTCTCCACGAATGGGCTGAGGTTGTTGGGCAGCCAGAGCACGAGCGACGGAACCCCCACGCGCAGCGCGTAGATTGCGACGGTCGAGTTGACCGTCACGACGGCGCTGGCCGCCGCAAGCAACGGAGCGAGCTCGGCATCACGCGACAGGACCGTCACGTTCGACGCGCCGCTGACCGCCGGCGCGTAGACCTCAGCGGTTTCCGCCGGGTGCGGTTTGATCGCGACGCGCACGTGCGGCAAGTCCCGCACCGCGGCGACCAACGCTGGCAGGACGCGTGCGGCTTCGCGCTGCTTGGTTGCGACCACGACCAGCAGATCGGAATCCGCGGCGCCGGCGAGCCGGCGAACGATCGATGTCTGCGCCGCCGTGGCGCCGCGCACGCCGGCCACGAGTGCATCCTGTCCGGGACTTCCCGTCACGCGGAGCGCGATCTCGGGAAAATGCCCCGCCGACATCAGATGCCGCATGGCGTGCGCGTCGTACAGCAGTGTGAGTGCAGGACGCGGGAAACCGGTGTCGGCAGGATTCCCGGGATCGGGAAGCATTTCGTCGGGCTCGTGACGATAGTTGAGCCAGTGCCGGTAGATAAATCCGTGCTGCAAGCCGACCAGCGGGATGCGGCGCCGCCGCGACTCCAGCGCAAGCGCACGCCCCCATCCTCCAGCTTCGGCGTATGTGACGGCGACGCGCGGCGTGAGCGCGTCGAGCGCGGCGCCCGCTTCGTCCATCACGCGCGCCGACCAGGGAAACTGCAAGAGCGCGATTCCCGCGAGCTCTTCGCGCACCGCGGGCCAGCAATCGCACGCCAGGATCGTCGCGTGCGCGCGCATCTCCGCGCTCGCCCAGAGCGCGCGCCGAACATCGTGGCGCATGCGCCAGATGGCCTGGGATGCGGCGAGCGCACCGCGGCGCGCGAACGCCTCGATCGGGAGCGCGGCGCCGCTCTGCTCCGGGCCGAGCGGCGACCACCAGCGTCGCGCGCGGAAGTTGGTGCGCGGTCCGATCGCGACGTAGGCGATCTGCGGCGTTCCGAGCGCGGCCTGCACCTGCTGCAGCACCGGACCGATGTAGGCCTCCATCCGTCCGTCACGGCCGTCGCCCCGCCAGAACGCTTTGTGGATAAAAGCGGCCACCGTCGCCGGCGCGGCCGCGTGACGTCGCCATCGCCGAGGCGACAGTCGGCCAGCCGCGTGAAGCGCCGCCGCGCGGATCGCCATCCGTGTCGCGCGAGTCCGGAACTCTGCAGGACCCTCGTAGCGCACATCCCGAATGTCGGCAAGCCGCCGAACGAGCCATCCAAACCGCCGGTCACGGCAGCGGATCGCGCTCGGCCGTTCTGCGGCCATCATCGCGTCGAACGCGAGCAGCGCGCGATGCAGCGCCAGGATCGTCTGCGTTTTGTGGAGGTAGAGCTCGGCGAACCACCACAGCGAGTCGCCGCGCACCGTCCAGCGGCGGCGGAACGGCACGCCGTCGAGCCGCAGGTGGCGCAGGGCTTTGATCCACGCGCAGCTCTGCTCCTGGGCACGCTCCTCGTCGGCGGCGCTCAGGTATGTCGAGAGAGAGAGGCGCCGCGGACCCGCTCCGGTCTCGATCTCGAGATCGATCATGCGGAGCCCGCGGCCGGGAGCCCCGTGGAGTCGCGCCGGGTGCGCAGGATGTCGTCGGCGGCCGCCAGCACGGGCTCCGGACCGATCGAGGTGAGACATTCCGGACTGCGCCCGCGACAGCGCGCCGGAGGGTTCCGAATGCGATTGCAGGGGCTGCACGGCAGATCCACGCGCACGACGCGATCGAACGGGCCATCGGGCGCGTAGCGCCGAGGATCCGAGGGACCGAAGACGGCGACGATTGGCGTGCCGACGGCGCGCGCGAGATGCATCGGACCGGTGTCGCCGGTCACGAACAGCGCGACGCGCTCCAGGATCGCCGCGACGGTCAGCAGACTGTCCTCCGAGGCTGCGTCGATCACATGCGAGCGCGGCAGCGTCGAGCAGGCCTCATCGATGAGCGCGCGATCGGGGCGTCCACCGGTGAAGACGATCGTAGCGCCGCGATCGGCGATCAACCGCCGCGCCGTCTCTCGGAACTGCTCCAGTGGCCACTGCTTGACGAGGCGTCCGCCGCTCACGTGCATCC
>JBOGIZ010000210.1:0-5537 GCA_050747805.1 Vicinamibacterales bacterium
CCTCGCGTGGTACACCCCGTGCGGATCGCTGGCCGCTCCAGAGCGTTTTTCCGACTGACGCTTTCCAGGCGCGCTCCGAGGGATCCCTCCGCGAAACACTCCGTCGGCGCTGATGATGGATGGGCTAACCAGACACGTCGCATTGCATTAGCTGCGCTGGTTCGGACGCGGGCGCCTTGGGTAATTGGGAGTTGGCAGTTGGTCGTTGCTTCTTGATCCGCGGACCGCGCTTACTCCCGCGGCACGGCGGGATGGGAACGACGACGGCGCCGGCGGCGGCGGCGAAACGGCGATCCTGGGGATCCAGGCACGCCCGCGCGCTCGCGATCGACGGCGGGAGCTGCGTCGGCGGACCCGGCCTGCAGCGCGCGCCAGTGATGCACCACTTCGGGACGATCGGCGTGGATCTCGAGCCACGTCAGCGCATCGTTGATGACGTGTCGGTGCAGGACCCCGCGCTGCGCGCGCAACGGCGCGGACATATCGAGGAGGCGCGGCTGCAGTGCAAGGATCTGCTGCAGGCGCTCGAGATCGCGCCGCGGCACCGGCAGAATGCCCAGGTCCACGCGTCTGTCGAGCGGATCGGCGGAGAATCGGCGCGCGGGTCCCACGAGTCCGAGCGGCACCAGAAGTGTGCCCGCCAGGATCGCGTTTGTCAGGGTCTCCGGCGCCGCGCTGAAGCGACGTCGATAGTCGTCGAGCCTGGCGACTGAGTCCCAGAGCGCGCCGCCTGCCGCGTTCAGCTCCGGCGTGATGGCGCGGAGCAGTTGTGTGTCTTTCAGCATCCGGAGCGTGTCGGCCGCCGAGCCCGACCGTAAAATCTTGAAGTACTCTTCCATCAGCCGAGCGGGCGCCGCCCGGCCGATTTCGTGGCGGTGGACGTCGATCGCCTCGGCGACCGGCTCGTCCAGCGTGAATCCGAGCCGCGCCGCGAAGACGACGGCGCGGAGCATGCGGACGGGATCCTCGAGGAAGCGAACCGCCGGATCCCCAATCGAGCGAATCACCCGCGCGTGGAGATCCTCAAGACCGCCGACGTAGTCGATGATTGAGTACGTGGCGATGTCGTAGAAGAGCGCATTGATCGTGAAGTCGCGCCTGAACGCATCTTCTTCCGGCGTTCCGAATGTATTGTCGCGATGAATCAGGCGATCGTGTGCCCGGACGCGCGTGAGGTGCGTGCCCTCGGACCGAATCTGCTCCTCGCGCGGCGCATCCGCGTCGACCGGAATCTCCGCCGCCGCTTCGAGCGTTTCATCGGCCGACAGTTCTTCGGGCGGGAGCTCGGCAGGATCGACTTGCCGCCGGAACGTCGCGACCTCGATCGTTTTCGTACCGAACTTGACGTGGGCCAGACGAAAGCGGCGTCCGATGATCCAGCAGTTCCGAAAAAGCTTCTTGACCTGATGCGGATGCGCGGACGTTCCGACGTCGAAATCCTTTGGACGGCGGGCGAGCAGCAGATCTCGCACGCTCCCGCCGACGAGATAGGCGACGTATCCCTGTTCGTGGAGTCTGTAAAGGACCTTGAGGGCGTCAGGATCGATGTCGCGGCGCGAGATTGCATGCGCGGCCCTCGGCACGATGGTCGGTTCCACCATCGCGCACGATTATAGCACCAGCATGCGCGCCGATCGCTCTAAGTATAGGCATGCCATGAACTTATGCCGTCAGAAGCGGGCGTGGTACCATCGCGGCGTGCGGGTCTCGAGCGTCGTTGTCCTGCTGCTCGTGAGCGCTTCGGTGGCCGCCGCCCGAGCGGATCCGATCGCCGCGGCGCGGCGTTTCTACAACCAGGGGCAGTTTCAGCAGGCGATCGACGCCGCGCACCAGGCCTCGGGGAGCCCAGCCATCGCCGCGTCGGCGCATGTGATCGCCGGCCGCGCCGATCTCGAGCTGTACCGCCGCGACGGACAGCCCGACGAACTCGACCACGCGCGTACCGAGCTGCGGCAGGTCAACGCGCCGTTCATCGGCGCGCAGGAGCAGCTCGAACTCCAGGTTGGATTCGCGGAGCTGATGTACTTCGATCAGCGCTACGGCGCCGCCGCGGAACTGCTCCAGCCGCTTCTCGATGCATCGTTGATTCTTACCCCTGATGCGCACGATCGTGCGCTCGACTGGTGGGCGTCGGCCCTCGATCGCGCCGCGCAGGCGGGTTCGAAGGACGAGCGGACCGCCGTGTACACGCGAGTGGCCAACCGGATGGAGCAGGAGCTGCGCAGGGATCCGACGTCTCCCACCGCTGGCTACTGGCTGGCTGTGGCGGCGCGCGGCGCGGGCGATCTCGACCGAGCCTGGGCCGCGGCCTACGCCGCGTGGGTGCGTGCGCCGCTCCGGCCCGATCGGGTCGCGTCGCTCAGAAGCGACCTCGACAAGCTGATCGTGCAGGCCATCATCCCCGAGCGCGCCGACGCGCTGCCGCCGCGCGATCGCCGTCAGGCGCTGGCGGCGATGACGTCGGAGTGGGAGGCGTTCAAGAAGAATTGGTGAGTTGGTGAAATGGTGAGTTGGTGAATTGAGTTGGTGAGTTGGTGAATTGAGTTGGCGAATTGGTGAATTGAGTTGGTGAATTCGTGAATTGAGTTGGTGAATTGAATTGCGCCAGTGCCGGCGCGGATTCTTCCATCCATACAGTCGGCCCGGTTAGCCCCGCGCGCAATGTATGTTATCGCTTGGACCAGCGTCGCGCCTCGACCCGCTGCAGGCGCTGCGAACCGAGTGAGCAGCGATTCGCGCAATTCAGGATTCGCGATTCGCGATTCGGGATTCGCGATTCACGATTCGGGATTCACGGATCAGGGATGAGGGATTCAGCTCTTGGCATCTTTCCAGTTTTCGCCAATACCAACGTCGACGGTCAGCGGCACCTTCAGCACCACCGCTGACTGCATGAGCTCGCGTACCGCGGCGGCGGTTTCGTCCGCGGCCTCCTTCGGTGTCTCGAACAGCAGTTCGTCGTGCACCGTCAGGATCATTCGCGCGCGGCCGCCTGCAACCCTCGTCAGCCCCGCGTGGACGTCGATCATCGCCTTCTTCAGGACGTCGGCGGCGCTTCCCTGAATCGGCAGATTTACCGCCATGCGCTCGGCCGCGGATCGAATCTGGTAGTTGCGGCTGTTGAGTTCCGGCACCAGGCGCCTTCGGCCAAACATCGTCCGCACCACGCCGGTCGCGCGCCCTTCCTCGAGCGTGCGATCGATGTACGCGCGAACGCGCGGAAAGCCCGCGAAGTAGGCGTCGATGAACTGCTGCGCGGCTTCGGTCGTCACGCCGATATCCTTCGACAGCGTGAACGCGGACTTTCCGTATAGCAGCGCGTAGTTGACCATTTTTGCGATGCTGCGCAGTTTGTACGGATCGCGTCCGCTTTCGGTGCCGAAGATTTTTAGCGCCGTCCGTTCGTGGAAATCAGCGCCTTCGGAAAACGCCTCGACCAGCACCGGGTCCTCGGACAGATGGGCGAGCACCCGGAATTCGATTTGCGAATAATCGGCCGAGATCAGCACATTGCCGCGGTCGGCGATGAAGGCCCGGCGGATCTCGCGGCCCAGCTCGGTCTTGATCTGGATGTTCTGAAGGTTGGGATCGCTGCTGCTCAGGCGTCCCGTCGCGGCGACGGCCTGGTTGAAGCACGTGTGGACGCGGCCGGTCTCGGGATTGACGAGCTGCGGCAGCGCGTCGATATACGTCCCTTTCAGCTTCATCAGGCTGCGCCATTCGAGAATCATCCGCGGCAGATCGTGCGCGAGCGCCAGCTCCTCGAGCACTTCAACGGCCGTGGACGGCGCGCGCGACGTCCCGGTCCGCTTCAGGACGGGAAGCTGCATCTTGTCGAACAGCACTTCGGCGAGCTGTTTCGGCGAATTGATGTTGAACTCGCCGCCGGCCGCCTGATAGATCTCCGCTGTCCGCGTCGCCAGGTCCTGCTCCAGCCGCTGTGACTGCGCCGCGAGCGCGGGGCCGTCGATCCGCACGCCGGCGCGCTCCACGTCCACCAGCACGGGAACGAGCGGCAGTTCGAGCTCCTCGTAGACGCGCGACAATTCCTCCTTGGCAAGCAGCTCCCGGAAAATCGGCGCGAGCTGGCCCACGAGGTCCGCG
Organism: Vicinamibacterales bacterium; assembly: GCA_050747805.1. Lineage (GTDB taxonomy): Bacteria > Acidobacteriota > Vicinamibacteria > Vicinamibacterales > 2-12-FULL-66-21 > JAICSD01. The sequence continues at coordinate 4,105 of JBOGIZ010000210.1, forward strand.
CGCTCCGCCGCGAATGTCAGCGCCGCCTCGACCGGCACGTCCGCGAGCGACAGCGCTTTGGCTCCGCGGCCGCACACGTCCTCTTCTTTGAGCGCCTTGTAGCTCGTATGCTCGAGCGCCAGATCCTCCAGCTTGTGCTCCGCGCGCGTCGCATCGATCAGATAGCTGGCAAGCATCGTGTCGGTGTCGAGCCCGCGCAGAGAGACGCCCTGGCGCGCCAGCATGATCACATCGAACTTCAGATCGTGGCCCGATTTGAGGATGGCCGGATTTTCCAGCACGGGCCCGAGAACACGTAGAGCAATCGCCTGCGCGATCGACGGTGTTTCTCCGAGGCCGCGATGGCCCACGGGCACGTAGTCCGCGTCGCGAGGTCCCGTCGAAAACACGAGTCCGACGATGCGGGCGCGCATGGCCGAGGGATCGTCCGGCAGAACGCGCATCGCGAATCGTCCGGCGCGCTCGAGCCGCGCGGCCAGGGCTCGCAGATCCGCCTCGGTGTTCACGACACGGTAGCTCTTTTCGATCGTGTCGGCTGACGGCGCGTATTCCGCCACGAACGCGCGGAAGCCGAGCTCGTTGAAGATCTGGAAGCAGCGCTCGCGCGACGCGCCGCGGTAGCGCAGCGCTTCGGGTTCGAACGTCACCGGCACGTCGGTGTGGATACGCGCGAGCACCTGGCTCTGACGCGCCTCGTCCGCGTGGCCGAGCAGCCCTTCCCGATACCGCTTGTTCTTGATCTCCGATGCGTGCGCCAGAAGATTCTCGAGCGATCCATGCGTCGCGATGAGATCGCGCGCGCCTTTCTCGCCGATTCCAGGCACGCCCTTGATGTTGTCGATCGCATCGCCCATCAGGGCAAGCACGTCCACGACCTGTTCGGGAGCGACGCCAAACTTGTCCTTCACTCCCGCCGCGTCGTACCACGTGCCCTCGTCGCGCGGGTTGAAGACCTTGACCTCGTCGCGCACGAGCTGAAAGAAATCCTTGTCCCCCGTGACGATGACGACGTCGAATCCCGCCGCGGCGGCTTTCTCCGTGAGGGTCCCGATCACGTCGTCGGCTTCATAGCGCTCGGACGTGAGGATTGGGACGCCGAGCGCTTCGCAGGCGGCGTGCACCATCGGAATCTGCTCGGCGAGCTCGTCGGGCATCGGTGCGCGGTTGGCTTTGTAGTCCGCCGCGAGATCGTCTCGGAACGTTCGCCCCGGCAGATCGAACGACGCGGCGATGTATTTCGGAGACTGCTCGTTGAAGAGCTTCCGCAGCATCGTCACGAAGATGTAGACGGCGTTGGTCGGCCGACCCTGCGCGAATATACCGAGGGCGACGACGCACGGCATATCGACTGGAACGTCACCGCCCGGCTGAACGAGCCGCAGCTCCGCGTCTTCACCGAAGACCGTGAGCTCACCGTGTGGCTGGTGCTCGAC
>JBOGIZ010000211.1:0-6600 GCA_050747805.1 Vicinamibacterales bacterium
GATCAGCGCGCCGACGATCGCGAGCGGGCGCCAGCGGCGCGCGCCCTGTTCGAGCGCCGCGTACGCCGCGGCGGCGCTGACGAGCGCGATCAGCGCGGACAATCCATAGACACCGACCACGCTCGCCACCTGCACGATCGGCAGCACGCCCGCCTGACTGTAGCCGAGCAGCTCCCACGGAAAACCGTCGAGGATGTAGGTGCGCCCCATCTCGGTCGCGACCCAGACCGCGGGCGCGAACAGCACGGCCGCCGGACCCAATCGCCTGGCGAGGCGCGCCTGCGTCCAGGCAAACGCGCCGGGGAAGAGAGCCAGATACGCCACGAGCACTCCCGCGGCGAATGCGGCGGACGGCGTCGACAGGCCGCCAAACGTCGTCATCGTCTGGACGAGCCAGTAGAGCGTGATCGAGAAGTACACGGCGCCGGCGGCGAGGCCCAGCGCGAACGCGCGCGTGCCGGAGATGCGCGGCCAGGAGACGGCGACCAGCAGCGGAGCGAGCGCAATCCACGCGAAGGCGGGACCGCCGAACTTTGGAAAACTCAACCCGAGCAGCGCGCCCGAGAGGAGCGCGAGAACAATACGAGGGACGGGGGCCGCGGGACCGGGGACACGGGATGAGGGGCCAGGGACGGGAGGTGGGGGACTGGGATCGATCGATCCGTTACTTGTCCCTCGTTCCTGGTCCCTCATCCCTCGCGTTACCGCGCGCTATGGATGATCGGTTTGAACTGCTCGTCTTTCTCGAGCCGGCGGGCGATCTGCTCGGCTTCCTGCCGGTCCGAATAGCGCCCGACCTGCACGCGGTAAATCGCCGGCGCGCCGGAATCGGGATCGAGGACGAACGCGGGGTATCCCTTCGAGACGAGATGCCGCGCGATCGCATCGGCCGCGCCGCGATCCTTGAGCGCCTGCACCTGCACGATCCAGGCGCCGGGCAGCGGCGCGCCAGTGCTGGCTGCCGTTTTGGGTGCGGACACCGGCGGCGCGGGCGGAGTTTTCGGCGCAGCGACAGACGGTGAGTGGTTCGACGCGGCAGCCGCGGGCGCAGCAGACGATGGTGTTTTCAGCGCGGGTGCGGCCGACGGCGGTTTCAATCGTTCGGGAGGCGCGTTGGTCGCCTGCAGCCGCTTCGGGTAGCTGAGACCATCGTCGGCGTCCTCGGCCGGCGGCGGCGGTTCGGCGGCGGGCGCCGTCGTTTGGCTGGACGGCTGCGCGGCCGGCGCGGCCGTGCTCGAGGCCATCGCCATCGCGTCGGCGGAGTCGGTTGCGCGATCGTTCCTGATGTTGCGTCCCACGAGGACGCCGCACAGAAAAATGAAAACGGCAACGACCGTCGTCGCCATGAACAGGAAGACGAGCTGCTTTCCGCTCAGCTGGATTTCGTGAAAGCCGTCTGCCGAGGAATCGGCGTCGTTGTGAGTCAAATCTGGCACGTCAACTCTTTGCGCCGGAGCCGCCCGCTCCGGCGGACCCGCCGCGCTCACGGACCATGCCGGGCAGCAGGTTCAGCAACTCGATCGGCAGCGGGAAGATGATTGTCGAGTTCTTCTCCGAGGCGATTTCGGTCAGCGTCTGCAGATAGCGCAGCGTGATCGTCATCGGCTCGACGGACATGGCCGTGGCCGCCTGCGCGAGCTTCTGCGACGCCTGAAGCTCGCCTTCCGCGTGCACGATTTTAGCACGCTTCTCGCGCTCGGCTTCCGCCTGGCGCGCCATCGCGCGCTGCATGTCCGGCGGCAGATCGACCTGTTTGACTTCGACCGACGCCACTTTGATGCCCCACGGCTCGGTGTGCAGATCGAGGATCTGTTGAAGCTGCTGGTTCAGGCGATCGCGCGCCGCGAGCAGGTCGTCGAGTTCGACCTGGCCGAGCACGCTCCTGAGCGTCGTTTGCGCGAGCTGCGACGTCGCGTAGTGATAACTCTCGACCTCCACGATCGCCTTGCGGGGATCGATCACGCGGAAGTAGAGCACCGCGTTCACCTTCACCGACACGTTGTCGCGGGTGATGACGTCCTGCGCGGGCACATCCATCACGATCGTACGCAGGCTCACCCGCGCCATGCGATCGATCGGCGAGAGGATCAGGATCACGCCAGGGCCCTTGGGGCGGTCGAGCAGCTTGCCGAGGCGGAACACGACGGCGCGCTCGTACTCGTTCAGGATCTTGATCGAACTGAGCAGATAGAGCGCGACGATCACGGCAACGATCAAGACAGGCGAAAACACCAGCGCCGCCTCCTTTTAGTTCACGAACGCTTGACACGCGTGACGTGCAGAACCAATCCGCGGATCGCCGTCACCCTGACCCGCTCACCCGTTTCAATGGCCTCGGGCGAGGTCGCGGCCCAGATTTCCCCGTGCGTCGACACGCGACCCGTTCCACCCGGCGGGATCGGCGTCAAGACTTCGGCGATAGAGTGCAGCATACCGCTTTCTCCGGTCACCGCGGGCTGCCGCCGCGCTTTGACCGCAAGACTCACCAGGAAAAGCAGAATGCCCGACAGCCCCAGCGTGACCCCGACGATCAACCGGAGGCCAATCTGCATCTCGGGCAGTGGCGAATCGATCAGCATCATCGACCCGAACAGCAGGCTCGCGATGCCGCCGACCGCCAGAAAGCCGTGGCTCGTCAGCTTCACCTCGAGCATCAGCAGCGCGAAACCAAGCAGGATCAGGAGGACGCCTGCGTAGTTGATCGGCAGCACCTGCAGCGCGAAGAACGCCAGCAGGAGCGAAATGCCGCCCGCCACGCCCGGCACGACCGCCCCGGGATTCCAGAACTCAATGGTGAGTCCGAGCGTGCCCAGCGTCAGCAGCAGGTACGCAATCTGTGGATGCGCGATCGCGCTCAACACCTTCTGACCAAACGTCAGGTCGATCGTCCGAATCTGCGCGTCCGCAAGGTGCAGCGTGACGGTCGAGCCCGAGAAGCGTTTGATGGTGCGGCCGTCGAGCTTCCGCACCAGATCGGGCACGTCGGTCGCGATGACATCAACGAGCGGGGGCGCGGCGCCGATGGCTTCCTGATCGGTAAAGGAACGGCTGTCGATCACGGCGTCGTTCGCGAGCGCAACGTTGCGCCCTCGCCTCGCGGCCAGCGTGCGCGCATAGGCTGCGGTGTCCGAGGCGAGCTTCTTCGCCATCACCTCGTCCAGTTGCTGCCCTTCCGACACGGGGTGTGCCGCGCCCAGATGCGTTCCCGGCGCCATCGCGGCGACGTCGGCCGCCATCGTAATGAGAAATCCGGCCGAAGCCGCGCGGTTGCCCGAGGGACCGATGAACACCGCGACCGGTGTGCGGGCCGCGATGATCGCGTTATTGATGTCGCGGGTCGAATCGAGCAAGCCGCCAGGCGTCTGCAGCGTGAAGACGATGAGCGCCGCGCCGTCCGCGTCCGCCCGCGCAATCGCCGAACGCATGAACTGAGACGTGATCGGCTGAATCATCCCGTTGACGCGCGCCGATTCGACAATCGGCGCCGGGGGCGCGGCATACGCGCCGATGGCCGCGAGCATCACTCCGACGGCGACGGCGACGATCGCACGCCTCATTGTCCGCCTCGCTCGATCCGCGCAAGCATCGCTTTCGCCTCCGCCGACTCGGGATCGAGCGCGAGCGCGCGCGTCGCTTCCGTCCGCGCAGAGGCCAAGTCCTTCAGCTTCAAGTATGCATCGGCCAGCGCAATCCGCGCCGGCGCGCTGTCTTTGCTCCAGACGGAGATCTTCAGCGCGTCGACCGCTTCCCGCGGCCGCGCGTCGCGAAGATAGATGCGGCCGATGAGCAGATGCGCGTCGGCGTCGTACGGCGACAGGAACACCGCACGCTTGAGCTCGGCGATGGCCTGCGTATCCTGTCCTCCGGCGTACAGACGCCGTGCCCGGTCCAGGTGAAATGCCGCGACGTTCTGCTGATCCTGCTGCGCCGTGTTGGCCAGCGCGCGATCGACGGCAGCCACGTTGCGGATCTCGAGATCTTCGCGGAGGCGTTCGAGTCCGCGCGGCACGGTTTCGCGCGCGTCGCTTCGCTCGTTTCCCGTCTGCGGCGGACGCCGGGCTTCCGCCCAGTGCGCCGACAGCTGTCCGGCCAGCTCGCGCTCGCGCGCCGCCTCGACCGTGTTGCCCGACGCGTCGAGCGCCGCGGCCAGCACGTAATGCGCATCGCCGTCTTCTGGATTGCGGCGCAGCGCTTCGCGCAGCCAGTACAACGCCGCCTGCGGGTCGCGATCCAGCGCGTACGCGTAGCCCAGGTTGAACAAGATGTCCGGATCGTCGGGCGCCGCCTGTGCGGCCTGCGTCAGAAAGTACACCGGCTTGCCGGCATCGGCCGGTCCGCCGCGTCGAATCTGCACCACTCCCAGATTGTTCAGCACGGCGGGATCCGCCGCGGCGCTATCGAGCCCCTTCAGGACGTTGAACGCCTCGTCGTACCGCTTGAGCAGCACCAGCGACACGGAACTCAGAAATCGCGCGCGTCCAGCGTCGGGCGAATCTGCCGCCACGTCGCGAATGGCGTCCAGCGCGGCCGCTGGATCGCCCTGGGCCGTGCGGACGTCCCAGAGCTCGAGACGGGCGCGATCGTAATGCGGATCGAGCCGGATCGCCGCGTCGAGAAACTCGGCCTGCGCGGCCGGCTGCTCGGCCAGGATGCCCTTGACGTACTGTTCGAACGCCTGCAGCGGCGGCGCCGGCGTCAGAGGCGGATCGGATCCACCCGGCACCGCTCGGCGCGCAACCTTCCGAGCAATCTCGAACAGGTTCTGCAAATCGCCGTGCTCGACGATGAGAGGATCCGCGTGGCCGATGTCGATCCGGACCGGATGCGCCGTAATGGTCAGCGAATCGCCCGCGACCGTCACGTCACCGTCGATCAACTCGTTCGCCCCGACGATTTCCCCCACCTTGATCACCGTCGCGCGGCTCAGTACGCCGTTGGTGGGCAGATGCAGCTCATCGTACGCACGTTCACGCGTGCGGCGCGTGACGGCCCCGAGCCCGCGCGCGTTGATGTCGTCGGCGATCAGGATCGCCGCGGCTTCGCCCAGCCAGTAGGTCCGTCCGTCAACCGCGGGCGTCTGAAACGGCACGACGAGAATGTGCGGCGCGTCCGCCGCGGTGGACGCCGGCAGCTGGGCGCCGGCAATCGCGGCCGCGCAAACAAGCGCCGCGATCATGCGGCAACCGCGCGGCCGGCGTCGCCGCCCGTCAGCGTCACCGACAGCAGGCAGGCCTTCGTGCCGGCCGCCGCCCGGCACTGGCTGACGCGGGTGTCCGCTTCGACATCGAACAACTGGAGCAGCCGCGTGAGGGCTGCCGCATAGAATCCGCACAGCGGCGCGATCGATGTTTCCCGCACCTCGCAGAAAAGCGATCCGCGCAGGTCGACGGTGACGACGCCGCGCTTGATGCGCGTCAGCGCGCGCGAACTCGGATAGGTCGAGCGCACCATGCCGCGCGCGGCGCGCAGCGCGGCCCTCGTGCGCAGCGGCGCCGGAAGCGCCTTCACCACGCGGCGTTCAAACGCCGGCAGCGTGTCGAACGTCCACGCGGCGGCGTATTCGCCGGCGCGCGTCGTAATCAGGCTGTAGGCGGCGCCTTCCGTTCGCAGGAAGCTGAGGACGGCGGTGAGGGGCGCGAGGCCGATGGTGCCCTCGCGCAGTCCCGCCACGTTGAGCCAGTTCTCGTAGAACTCGAGCCGTGTCGGCAGCAGGTCCGCGATGGCCTGATGCAGGCTCGCGACGAGCACGCGTCCGATCCGGGCGTCACTCATGATCCCTGCGCATATGGTAAGGTCGAGCGTGGAACTGCGCGTCTCTGCCGCAATCCTGGCGGGCGGACGGGCGCGGCGCCTCGGCGGCGCCGACAAAGCATCGCTCGCGATCGGCCATCAGCGGATCATCGATCGACAGTTGGCTGCGCTCGCCGGTCTGACCGACGATCTTCGCATCGTTGCGAATGACGCGCGGCACGACGCGCTCGGCGTCCGCCGCATCGCCGACACGATTGCAGACTGCGGCCCGCTCGGCGGAATATATTCCGCGCTGCTCGACGCCCGCCACCGACGCGTGATCGTGCTCGCGTGCGATCTGCCGTTTGTCACGCGCGATCTGCTGCGGCTCATCGCCGAGGCGGGACGCGAGGAGGACGATGCCGTGATGCCGCGGTCGGCGAGGGGACTGGAACCCCTGTGCGCGTGCTATCACACGCGCGTCGCGTCGATCGTGCGGCCGCGAATCGACCGCCGCGAACTGGACCTGATGTCGCTCGCGCAGACGATTCGCGTGCGAGAACTGGGATCGAATGCGCTCGCGGGGATCGCCGCCGACCAGGCGTTCGAAAACGTCAACACGCCGCATGATTACGAGCGCGCCAGAAGGTTGATTGAACGGAATGAGAAACCGCTGAAAGATCGTATCACGGAATAAATTGTGATTCTGCCACTCCATCAGCTCGTGCGAGAGCGGCTCGCCGCCGCCGTTCGTGACGTATACGGACTCTCCGCCGATGATCCTGCGCTGGTCGAGCTCGCGCTCGAAACGCCGCCGCGCCGCGCCCTGGGCGATCTCGCGACGCCGATCGCCTTCGCGCTCGCACGGCG
>JBOGIZ010000212.1:0-3059 GCA_050747805.1 Vicinamibacterales bacterium
GGCTCGTTCGCGACGCTCACTCGCCGTGGTTTATGAGACAGCTAGCGCCGGTAGCCGATCAGGACGCGCGCGGTGAAGCCGCCGAGATCCTTTTCGCCGAAGTCCTGCGACACACCGCCGGCGCCAATCGCGTTGGGCACCGTCCGGTACTGCGCCTCTCCTGACGCGGTCAGGTGTTTCGCCAGCCCGACCTCGACGCCGCCGAAGCCCTCGGCGCCGCCGAGATGCGACGACACGTTGTCACTGGACTGCGCGAACTGCGACGTCTCCTTGTAGTCCAGCAGCACGAACGCGCCGCCCACGTACGGCGTGATCGTCCGGTGTCCCGACCGTCCACGCTGGAAGCGCCAGCCGCCGCCGGCTTCGATCGGCGCCCAGGAGATCGTGATCGGGATATTGAGCGAAAATGCCTCGCCGTTGTCCACGAAGACACGGCTGCCGTCCTTGCTCGCGTGGGTGACGGCGACGCGGACGAACAGATGTTTCCAGACGTCGGTGATGTCGGCGCCGCCGCCGAACGCCACGACGTGCGACGTGCCGAGCACGGCGTTGAAGCTCTTCGTCGCCGCCAGCTGGTCGAAATCAATCGCCGCGAACAGCCGAAGGCCCGGCTGCGCCTTGCGAGCCGGCGGCGCGGCGGACGCCCCATCAGTGGAGGCCGGTGGAACACCATCGACGGCGGCGCGGGCGGAGGTCGCGAGAGAAACGCATGCGGCGAAAAGCACGAGCACGCGAAGGAAGGCGGATGCGCGCATGAACACCTACTGTTTCACGCCGAAGCCGAACAACGCGGCTCGCGGTTGAATGAGTCCATAGCCGACATCGTCGTTGCGGCTGCCGCCCGTGCTGCTCGGCGAGCCGATCAGCTTCGCGGTCCGCTTGATCAGGTCCTCCACAGCGGAGGGTTTGGTGATGCCCTGCGTCATCAGCAGCGCGGCAAGGCCCGCCACGTGCGGCGTCGCCATCGACGTGCCTTCGTAGCCGACTTCCGCATACTGATCGAACCGCGGAAAGATGACGGTGCCGGGATCGTTGACGTTGAAATCGTACGTCGACTGAAAGATGAAGCCGTTGCCCGACGCGTCGCTGTCCTGATCGTCGCCGCCGGGGGCGGCGATCTCGACGAAGCTCCCGGTGCTCGAATAGTAGGCGCGGACGCCGTCGCGATTCGTCGCGCCGACCGACATGGCGCCGTTCACGTTGAGCGCGTACGCCGCGGGGTACTCGATCGGATTGCCGTTCTGGAAGTCGTTGCCGGCCGCCATCGAGATGAACACGCCTTTGCCGACGGCGAAGTTGATGGCGTCGAGCAGGGCCGGATCGGCATCGCCGCCGCCGAGGCTGATATTAATGACTTTCGCGCCGTTGTTCGCCGCGTAGTGGATCCCGCTGATGATCGCGCTGTCGTCGCACCCGCCCGCGTCGAACGGCACGAACCCGCGTCCGCCCCCGGCCGAGTACGAAAACTGGACGTCCCAATAGCTCACGCAGACCTTGACGGGCATGATCCGCGAGGCGTACGCGATGCCCGCGTCGGCCGTGCCGTTGTTCGTGTCTTCACCGGCCGTCGAACTCACGTGGGTGCCGTGGCCGTCGGTGTCGAGCACCGTCGTGCCCATGTTCGTCGCGAAGTCCATCGGACTGACGAGACGGCTCGCCGACAGATCGGTGTTTGGCGTGAACGGCACGCTGATGTTTTGGATCGCAGTGCCGTTCCACGTCGCGAACGTCATCGAACCGGTGAATGTCGTCACGCCGGTGTCGAGAATCGCGACGATCATGCTCGCGTTGCCGCCGGGATTGATGTCCCACGCGTGCGGCATGTCGATCGCCTGGAAATTCCACTGGCGCATGGCGTAGCCGGGATCGTTCGGCGTCAGAAACGTGTGGCGCACGTAATTGGGGACGGCATACAGGACTTCAGGCTGCGACATCAGCTGCTGTGCGACGACGCGCGCGTCGGATTCGCCCGGGTCGCGTACCACGGCGGTGCTGTCGCCAATCCATCGGAGGGCGGAGGCGCCGGGTCGGTCCCGAAGCGCCTGCAGCGTGCGCGTGCGCGCGGCCACGGTGGTGCCCGGCGCGAACTTCACGATCGCTTCGCCGGGAAGATAGCCGAGGCCCCGGGCCGCGGCGTCGATGAACTGCTGCGCCCGATCGCTCGACATGGGACTCACGGGTGCCGAGGCGTTCTGTCCGCGCACGCGCGGTGCGGCGATGAGCGCACTGGCGGCGACGACTCCCGCGAGCAGCATCACGCGCACACGGGCATTGACGAAACGTTCCCGCATTGGGCCTCCTGCCTGGGCTGGCAACCGGACGCACCAGTGTATCGCGGGTCCCGGAAACGGCGCGATTACTCCGCGCGAAGAGCAACGATGGGATCGACGCGCATCGCGCGGCGCGCCGGCAGGTAGCACGCGAGGAATGCGACAAAGGCGAGCGCCCCCACGACGGTAACGTAGGTCTCGGGATCGGTCGCTTTGACGCCGAACAGCAGGCGCGCCAGCAGGCGCGACGCGCCAAACGCCCCGAGGGCGCCGACCGCCAGGCCGACGACCGCGAGCTTCATCCCGCGCACGATGACGAGCGACAGGATATCGCGCCGATCGGCGCCGAGCGCCAGCCGCACGCCGATATCGTGCGTGGCTTGCGCGACCGAGTACGACATCAATCCATAAATCCCGATCGCGGCGAGCAGCAGCGCGATCGCGCCGAAGATCGTGAGCAGCACCATATTGAAGTTCTGCTGGGCGATCGACTTCGAGACGACCTGCTGCATCGACTGCACCTGCGCGATCGGCAGCTGCGCGTCGACCGCTTGAAATTCCTTCTGGATCTCCGCCGTGAGCGACACCGTCGACGCGGTCGAGCGGACGATCCACGACGCCGGCAGCAGGCTGTTGCCGAGTTTCGTCAGCGCGTCCGACATCTGGTACGACGGCACGTACATCACCGGCGGCGGATCGCTGTCGAGACCGTTCTCGCGCACGTCGCCCACGATGCCGACGATGTCGCGCGTCGGATCGTCGAATTCCGGGCCAAGGCCTTTCCCGATC
>JBOGIZ010000213.1:0-2616 GCA_050747805.1 Vicinamibacterales bacterium
CTATCACGCGGTGCGGGATCGAGGCATCAGGCTCGCTGAACGCTTCGCGATCAAGCCCGGGCAATATCGATTGATGATTGGCGCGCGCGAAATCAATGGCGGATTGATCGGTACCGTGCCGCTCGACGTCGCGGTTCCCGATTTCGCGAGGGACGCTCCGTCGATCAGCGGCATCCTCATGACGTCGACGTCCGCCGCCGGCGTGGTGACGACCGGGGCCGATATGACGCTCAAGCAATTCATGCCAGCGCCGCCCACCGCCGAGCGCACGTTCACGCGCGCTGACATGCTGTCGCTGTTCGCGGAGGTGTACGCCAGGCCCGGCGCGTCTTCTCACGCGCCGGTCGTATCTGCGAGTGTCGTGTCGTACGACGGCTCACAATCGCATCCGGTCTCCGCCGGTGTGCCAGCAGCCCGTCCGGGTTCGCCGCCTGGCACCTACGTCTACACCGGACGCATTCCTTTGCAGGCGTTCGCTCCGGGCCGATACCTTCTCCGGATCGTCGCGTCGGCCGCCGACGCCGCTCCGCGGCACGAGCGCGACGTGCCGTTCGTGGTCCATTGACCCGAGCACGTGAGTCACTCGAAGTGCTTCAGCTGCGGCCAGAGGTCGGCCATCGAGAACCGCGCGCCCCAGCAGTCGAAGATCGGCACATGATTCTCGTACGGCATGCAGCGGCCGCAGTTGGTCTCGGCGGCGCGGACCACGTGATCGAAGCGCCCGCGCAGGTCGGCTTCCGAGCTGCCGATGACGATGACCGCTGACGGCTTGAACGGCGGCGGCCCCCAGTACCAATAGTTGTTGTGACCTGAGTAGACCGGCGGCAGGGCGCGCGATGCGCCGAGGACCTGCAGCGCGCCGGCGTCGCCGTAGTTGGGGGCGAAGATGATGGCGTGCGCGCGTTCGGCCGGCGGCAGCGCGTCGGCCGCCGTCGCGACCGCGTCGACGATCCGATCCCAGCCCTGCATGTCGGCGAAGAACTGAGGCAGCTCGCCCAGTCGCTTTCGCTCTTCCGTCGACGGCGTCACGTGCAGCGCCCGTGCATAGACGATGTAGCCGTCGACCGGCAGCAGCGGCATCGCGAGCGGCGCGAAGATCGCCGTGGCGCCTACGGCCGCGGCGAGCAGCACGCTTCGAATCCATCGCGGTCGTGCGTCGAGTAGACGCTCGAGACCGACGCCGCCCGCCGCGAGCAGCCATGTGTACGTCGGCGCGAGATACTCGGCGCGGCTCGTGCCGTTCATCGCGAGCAGCGCGAACACGGCGAGCCACGCCCAGAAGAGCACGCGTCCTCGCTCAGCGTCGCGGGCGAGCCATACCAGGCCAACGATCGAGACGATCGTCGCGGCCGGACCGGTAATCCCGACCTGGCCCAGCATGAAGGCGACGACGCTGGTCGAGGCCATCTTCTGCGCGCCGGCGTTGTGGATGAACTCGAGCGTCGGCCAGCCGTGGAGCACCTGCCAAATCACGTACGGCGCGACCAACAGACCCGCAATCGTGCCGGCGACCCACGGGCCCGGCGTGGCAAGAAGCCGGCGGCGGCGCGTCAGCAGCAGGCCGGCGGCGATGCCCGCGCCGAGCCACAGCACGCTGATCTTATCGAGCGCGCCCAGGCCGAGCACGACGCCGAGCCACAGCCAGACACGCAGTCCGGGCGCACCGAACGCCCGCAGCAGCACGAGCGCCGCCACACCCCAGACGACGATCTCGATCGCGTTCATCGAGTAGAACACATCGATCGAGAGATAGATCGGCAGCAGCAGGGCGAGCGACATCGCGACCGCCTGCGCGTAGCGCCCGCCGCCCAGCGCCTTCGCCAGCAGTCCGGTGACGAGCACCGTCAGCGCGCCGCACGCAGCGGGGATCAGGCGAATCGCGGCGAGCGCCGGACCGGCGATCTTCAGTACGATCCAGAGCACCGCGATCGAGAACGGCGGCTGGTCGACGTAGCCCCATGCGAGGTGGCGCGCGCACGCGACGTAGTAGAACTCGTCACGGAACCAGCCGTAGCCGTCGAGAAACGCCAGGTGCAGCGCGAGCGCCGTGAGCGGCAGCGCGACCAGCAGCGGGGATCGGCGCATCGGGAGGGCGATCATACCCTGCGATCGACGGGTCGGTGAGCGCGCCGGCTTCTTGATCTCGGCGGCGGCGCGGCGCTAATGTGCATGCCGTCATGAACGTCACCCGCCGAACCGCTCTGACGTCGTTCGCCGCCGCCGCGGTCGCGCCGATGCTCAATCTCGGGCGCGTGCGCGTGAGCGCGCAGTCGCCGCAGCAGTACTCGACCAAGACGGTCGACCTCGTGAAGGACGCGCTCGTGGTCGACATGCTGCATCAGATCGTTTACCGCATCGACCAGCGCGACGTGCTGAAGCGCTGGCTCTACACGCCCCACGGGTTCACCGAGGCCGACTTCAATCAATACCGGCAGTCCGGAATCAGCGTCATCAACTTCGGCGACGGGGCCGACTCATACGCCGACGGCATCCGACTGTTCGGGGAGTTCAACAGCTTCATTGCCGCCTATCCGCAGTGGCTGCTGCGTGTGGACGAAGCCTCGGATTTCATGGACGCGAAGCGCACCGGGCGCCTTGGCATCCTCTTCGGCCTGC
>JBOGIZ010000214.1:0-2332 GCA_050747805.1 Vicinamibacterales bacterium
GTCTTCTTCGCCGTCCCGAAGGCCGCATCTTTCGACGGCGCGCAAGCGGCCGCGGCAGTCGGTTCCTGAGGCGCCCCGGCGGAGAGCAGCCACGGCACGAGAACGGCGCCGACTGTGCAGAACGCTGAACGTCTGAGATTCACTGCGTGATCCTCCAGTCGCGGCACATCTTAGCGGATACCGCGGCCCTGAACCTTTGGATTCGGCGGGCCGTCTAAAGCCGCAAGGCCATGATGGACAATCTCTTCCGCGATATCAGGATCGGGCTCCGGGTTCTCGTCAAGGAAAAGTCGTTCTGCGCGCTCGCGGTCGTCGTCCTCGCGCTCGGCATTGCGGGTGTGACCACCATGTTCAGCGTCGTCAACGCCGTGATGCTGCGCGGATTCTCCTTCCCGACCGCGGACAGGCTCGTCAGCGTCAACTTTGTCGATCCGACGACCTCGAATTTCTTCGGCGTGAACGGTCAGGTGTCGCCGCTCGATTACGAGGAGCTCGCGGCCGCGCAGCGTTCGTACGAATATCTCGCCGCGTATCTCAGCGGGTCGACGGTGAACGTCACCATCGATGGCCATCCGCAGCGGTACACGGGCGCCTACGTTACGGATCAGTTCCTGCGCGCGCTCGGCGTGCGTCCGTATCTGGGACGCGACTTCACGGCTTCGGACAATGCGGCGGGCGCGCCCAGGGTGGCGTTGATCGGGTATTCGATCTGGCAGCACGACTTCGGCGCCGATCCACACATCGTCGGCAGACCGGTGCGCATCAATGGGACGTCGGCCACGATCACCGGCGTCATGCCGCGGGATTTCGCGTTTCCCGCGAATGAACAGATCTGGGTTCCGTTGTTCAGCGAGTTTCCGCCCACGCGCCGCGGCGATCCCGCGGCAGCAAATCCGGCGCTGCTCGGCGTGCTCAAACCCGGCGTGACGCTCGATCAGGCGAACGCCGAGGCGACGACGATCGCGAAGCGGTTCGCGGCCGCGTATCCGGTGACGAACAAGCCGTTCAACACCGGACAGGTCCAACCGCTGCTCGACAACTTCACGCCGCTTTCTCTTCGTGGAACGCTGTGGACGATGCTCGGCTTCTGTGTCGGCGTGCTGTTGATCGCGTGCGTCAATGTGATGAACATGCAGTTCGCGCGCGCGACGCTGCGCGCGAAGGAGCTGGCGGTGCGGTCGTCGCTGGGCGCGACGCGCGGACGGCTGGTGCGCCAGATGCTGACCGAGAGCCTGCTCGTCGCCGCGATTGGCGCGGCCGTCGGCATCGCGCTCGCGTACGGCTCCATCGGCTGGCTCGCGGCCACGCTCAAGAATCTCGACAACGCGCCCCCGACCTGGATGGTCTTCGATCTCGACGGGAAGGCGCTGGCTTTCACCGTCCTCGCGACGGTCGGGGCGGCGGTCCTTTCGGGCCTGCTTCCCGCGTGGATGTCGTCGCGCGCGAACGCGGTCAACGTGCTGCGCGACGCCGGCCGCGGAAACACGAGCCGCGCCGTCGGCCTCGTGTCGCGCGGGCTCGTCGTGTTCCAAATCGTCGTGACGTGCGTGCTGCTGGTCGGCTCGCTTCTGCAGCTGCGCTCGATCATGAATCAGGAAACCATCGACTACGGCTACGACACGTCGGGCCTCATGTCCGCTCGAA
This sequence comes from Vicinamibacterales bacterium, assembly GCA_050747805.1. GTDB lineage: Bacteria > Acidobacteriota > Vicinamibacteria > Vicinamibacterales > 2-12-FULL-66-21 > JAICSD01. Next base: position 1,645 of record JBOGIZ010000214.1, read on the forward strand.
TGGCGCTCATGGAGGGCGCGTACCCGACGCAGACAGCCCGCAAACAGTTCTACGACCGATTGCTGCAGCAGCTTCAGAACGATCCGCAGTTTGCCGCGGTTGCGTTGACGAATCGATTCCGCATGGTGTTTGCCGGCAACTCCCCGATCGAGATCGACGGCAAGACCTACCGCGAGGATCGGGACCGGCCTCAGGCCAACAACGAGCAGATTTCTCCGGGATTTTTTGGCGTGACCGGACAGAGGATCCTCGAAGGACGCGCGTTCACGATCCAGGACGGCGACGATCGACAGCCGGTCGCGATCGTCAACGCGGCGTTCGCGGCGAAGCACTTCGGTACCGCCAGTGCGCTCGGCCATCGGCTTCGAACCGTGATTCCGGGCACGGCTGCGAGTCCGTGGCGGACGATCATCGGCGTCGTCTCCACCGTCCGCATGCTGGGACCGTTCACGCAGCAGGGCCTGGACGACAGCGGCTTCTACGTGCCGTTTTATGCGAGCCCCGTCGGTCCGCTGCAGACGGCGCCGGCGGCAACGCAGTTCGCGACGCTTGTCGTGCGTCCACGCGCGGGCGAGCGCGCCGATACGCTCGGACTGACGCTTCGCCGGATGGTGAACGCAATCGACCCTGATCTGCCGCTCTATTTCATTGGAACGCCCAAGACCGAGATCGAAACCTTCGTCGCGCA